>JAHWYA010000408.1 GCA_020028115.1 Anaeromyxobacter sp. | reverse complement strand
CCGGCTGCCCCTGCGCTCGCATCGCGCGACGCTCACTTGGATCGACTTGGCGCGGCGAGGCCCGGCGCCTTCCCCTCGCACTCGCGCAGGACGACGTCCGCGCCCTTCGAGAGCAGCTCCTCGGCGAGCGCCTCGCCCATCTTCCGTGCGTCGGCGTGCGACGAGCTCCGCTCGCCGCGGATCACGGTCTTGCCGTCGAGCGACGCGACGAGCGCGCGGAGGATCACCCTCGCCCCCTCGACGCGCGCGTGGCCCGCGATCGGCACCTGGCAGCCGCCCTCGATCCGGGCGAGGAACCCGCGCTCCGCCTCGGTGCGCACCCGCGTCTCCACGTGCTCGAGCGCCGCGAGCCGCTTCAGCGTGGCCGGGTCGTCGGCGCGCGCCTCGAGCGCGAGCGCGCCCTGGGCGACGGCGGGGAGCATCTCGTCCGCCGAGAGGACGTGGGTGGCGTGCTCCGCGAGGCCGAGCCGGCGCAGGCCGGCGTAGGCGAGGACCACCGCGTCGAGCCCCTCCGACGCCTTCCGGAGCCGCGTCTCGACGTTGCCGCGGACCATGTGCAGCTCGAGGTCGGGCCGGAGCGCCTTGAGCTGCGCGCCGCGGCGGAGCGAGGAGGTCCCGACCTTGGCGCCCTTCGGCAGCTTGTCGAGCGTCTTCCACCGCGGCGAGCAGAGCGCGTCGCGCGGGTCCTCGCGCTCCGGGACGGCGCCGATGACGAGCCCGGGGGCGAGCACCGCCGGCAGGTCCTTCATCGAGTGCACGGCGATCTCGGCGTCGCGCGCGAGCAGCGCGTCCTCGATCTCCTTCACGAAGAGGCCCTTGCCGCCGACGTCGGCGAGCGGGACGTCGAGGATCTTGTCGCCGCGGGTCACGAGCTCGTGGAGGCGGACTTCGAGGCCGGGCTCGTTCGCGCGGAGCAGGCCGGCGACGTGGTTCGCCTGCCACTTGGCGAGGGGGCTGCGGCGGGTCGCGATGCGGATCATGTTCCTGTCGTGCCTTTCCGTCTGGATCACTGGGTGCGCTCGGAGGACGCCGCGGCGCGCGGCGTCCCGTCGGGCCGGCCCTCGCGGGGAACGGTCTCGGCGCTGCGGCCGGGGCGCTCCGGGAGCGCGGGGCCGCCGTCGGAGGGGTCGATGCCGAAGAGGTCCGCCACCACCCCGGGCAGCGCGCCGTCGCCCGAGGACGCCGCCTGCTTCAGGCGGGCGGTGGGCGGGTGGAGGAGCTTGTTCACGATGGCCTGCGCCATCGCCTCGACGGAGCGGCGTCCCCGCTCGTCGAGCTTGCCGCCGACCTGCGAGAGCGTCCGCGCCGCCTCGGCGCGGGCGATGGCCTCGGCCCGCCGCCGGAGCTGCACGAGGACCGGGAGGGCGGCGCGGGTGTCGCGCTCGCGGACGAAGGCGAGGACCTCGGCCTCGACGATCGCCTCGGCGCGGAGGGCCTCGCCCTTGCGCGCCTCCTGCGTCGAGTCGACGACCCGCTGCATGTCGTCGACGTCGTACGCGTAGACGTCGGCGAGCTCCGCGCACGCGGGGTCGACGTTGCGGGGCACCGCGAGGTCGATGAGGCAGATGGAGCGGTGCCGCCGCGCCTTCATCGCCTTCCCGAGCATGTCGCGGGTGAGCACGAACGTCGGCGCGCCGGTCGAGACGATGACGACGTCGACCTCGGCGAGGAGCGGCTGGAGCTGATCCCACTCGCGGAACTCGCCGTTCACCTGGGCCGCGAGGCCGGCGCCGCGCTCCTTCGACCGGTTGGTGACGAGGATCCGGTCGGCGCCGAGGGAGGCGAGCGCCTTCGCGGAGAGCGCGCCCATCTTGCCCGCGCCGGCGAGGAGGATCGCGCGGCCCCTGAGGTCGCCGAAGATCTTCTCGACGAGCTCGACCGCCACCTGGGACATCGAGGTGGTGCCGCGGCCGATGTCGGTCTCGGTGCGGACCCGCTTCGCCGTGGCGAAGGCGCGGTTGCAGAGCCGGGAGAAGAACGAGCCCGCCGCCTGCGCGGCGCTGGCGAGGCCGTAGGCCTCCTTCACCTGCCCGAGGATCTGCTGCTCGCCGAGGACCATGGAGTCGAGGCTCGCGGAGACCCGGAACAGGTGCCGGATCGCGTCGGGGCCCGCCTTCACGTAGAGATGGTCGCGCGCCTGGGGCGCGCGCTCGGTGAAGAAGCAGCGGGCGGCGGCGTCGCCCTCCGCCTGGACGTAGACCTCGACGCGGTTGCACGTCGACACGACGAGCGCCTCGCGCACCCCGTCCCTCGCGCGGAGCTGCCCGAGCGCGTCCTTCAGCGCGTCGCCCGAGAGCGCGACGCGCTCGCGCACCTCGATGGGCGCGCTCTTGTGCGAGAGCCCGACCAGGAAGACGTGCCGGGCGCTCACTGGGCGGCCCCCGTGGAGATCTTGGTGCCGTAGTCGCCGCTGTGTCGCGTGACGCCCGGCACGACCTTCAGCGTCACCATCGAGCCGATGACGAGCACGAACCCGGCGAGGGTGAGGAGCGCGTAGCGGCGCCCGTGCCACCCGCTGTGGCGGAGCTGGACCATGAGGCCGTAGAGCAGCCAGACGAGCGTCGACACGACCTGCTGCGCGTCCCACGACCAGGCGCTCTTCCAGACGGCGTTCGCGGTGATCGTCCCCGCGACGAGCGCGACGGTGTAGACGACGAACCCCATCCGGACGAGCCGCTGCACCATCCGGTCGAGGGCATCGAGCGAGGGGAGGCGCAGGAACATCGCGCCGAACTTCTTCCCCTTCATCTCGCGCTCCTGCAGCAGGTACATGACCGCCGCGCCGCAGGCGATCCCGAAGAGCGCGACCCCGAGCACCGCGGAGACGATGTGGACCGTGACCGTCGGGTGGCGGAGGGTCTCCGGCGGGAGCTCCGGGTGCCCGGGCGTGCCGAAGAGCGCGGGGAGGAGGGTCACGAGGATGAACGGCGTGATGAACGCGCCGAGCCCGGGCAGCCGGTAGAAGCGCTGCAGGAGCAGGTAGGCGCCGGCGGCGAGCCACACGAGGAGGACGAGCCCGCCGCGGAGGCTGAAGAACTCCGCGCCGCCGAACTCGCTGCACCCGACGCCGATGGCGATCGCGTGGACGACGAAGGCGCCGGAGAGCAGGGCGCTGCCGGCCGCCGCGAGCCGCGCGTGCTTCGGGCGCGCGAAGTACACGATGTAGGCGAGGGTGGCGGCCGCGTACAGCGCGGCGGCGATCCGCAGGATGACGATGCTCATGCCTGGTTGGCTTCCTGGGTGGCGCACGGCCGTCCGGCCGGCGGCACCCGTACGCTAGGACAGGTTGTCGAGGAGGAAACGGGCGAGAGCCTCCGCCTCCTTCCGCTTCT
>JAHWYA010000407.1 GCA_020028115.1 Anaeromyxobacter sp. | reverse complement strand
CCTGGGCGCTGCTCCTCCTCGTCTGGGCGGCCCTATGGCGGGCCCGGCCGCGGCGCGCCTTCGCGCTCGTGGCGGTGGCCGCGGCGGTCCTCGTCGTCTTCTCGCTCGAGCCGGTCGCGAACCGGCTCGACCGCCTGGCCGAGCGCGGCGCGCGCACGACGTACCGCCCGGAGGTGGTCTACGACGCGGTCGTCGTCCTGGGCGGGATGGTCGACGGCCCGGCGTCCCGCGCGAGCGGCGAGCTCGAGCTCGACGGCCACGTCGAGCGGGTCCTGCGCGGGTGGGAGCTCCTGCGCGCCGGGCGCGCCCGCGCGCTGCTCCTCTCCGGCGGGATCGTCGCGCCGCAGCAGGGCGACGTCCCGGAGGCGGACCGCCTCGCGGCGAAGCTCGCGCAGTGGGGTGTCCCGCCGGCGCAGGTGGTCGTCGAGGCGAACAGCCGGAACACCCGGGAGAACGCCATCGAGTCGGCGCGCATCGCCGCGGCGCGGGGCTGGCGCACGCTCCTCGTCGTGACGAGCGCGGCCCACATGCCGCGCGCGGTCGGCTGCTTCCGGGCGGTCGGGCTCGAGCCCGACGCGCTCCCGGTCGATCGCCGTGCGGGCGACGGCCAGGGCCAGGGCTGGCTGCCGCGGGCGCCCGCGCTCTCGCGCTCGAGCGAGGCGCTGCGCGAGCTCGCCGGGCGGCTCGTCTACCGGGCTGCGGGGTACACGAACTAGTCGCGCTGGGACAGCACGACTAATCGACGCGCCAGTGCTTCCGCTCCGCCCCCCAGGCGGCGGAGATCTCCGGCGGCGGCCGCGCGAGCAGCACCTCGGCGCGCGCGGCGACCGTCCCGTCCTGCAGGCGGACCTCCGCCTCCGCCTGCGCGCGGCTCCCGGCGCGGCGGATCAGCCGCGCCGCGACGACCACCGGCGTCCCGGTCGGCGTCGGCCGGCGGAACGCCACCTCGAGCTTCGCGGTGACCATGAGGTCGTCGAACCCGCCGTCGAGGAGCGCGGTGCGGACCGCGGCCTCGTCGAGGAGCGCGGAGAGGATCCCCCCGTGCACGGTGCCGGGGAACCCGTTGAAGTGCTCCGGGATCTCGAGCGTCGCGCGCACCTCACCGGTCGCGGGGTCGCTCTCCCACCGCGCGGCGAGGCCGAACGGGTTCTCCCGTCCGCACACGAAGCACGTCCTCGAGCTGGGCTGCCGAGCCATGGCCCGAGGATACGACGGCTACCTGGTGGACGCGGGGATGGTCGCGGGCTTGCCGGTCGAGGGAGCCGGGGTCGGCGTGGGGGTCGGATTCGAGGTCGCCGGCGCCTGCGCGACCGCGCTCCCGCCCGCCGGCGTCGACCAGTCCCTCCCGTGCTCGGGGTGGTGGGGGCCGGAGGGGAAGCCCGGCCCCGGGTACGTGAGGGCCTTCCAGTTGGCCTGGCGCGCGAGCGGCATGTAGTTCGGCGACGCCTTCGTCACGGCCGCGTTGATGACCGCTCCGAGGAGCCCGCCGCCGCCGTCGCCGCTCGAGTAGTTCATGGTCTGGCGCTCACCCCAGAGCGCCTCGCCCGTCTTCCCGTCCCGCAGCACGTACGAGAACTCGACGGTGACGCTCGTCGAGACGAGGACCCACTTCGCCTCCCAGCGCTCGATCGTGACGTACAGGACCGCGTCCGCCCCGAAGATGGCCGCGAGCCGCGCCGTGTCGGCGGCGTGGACGAGCCCCGGATCGGCGAGCCCGTCGTCCTCGAGGAGCCGCTTCACGAGGTTCACGGGGAAGACGTAGTACCCGCGCTCGGCGAGCGGGACCGGCACCGTCGACAGGAAGTAGTCGGGGGCGGTGACGTCGACCGACTTGTTCATCACCGGCACGACCAGGATCGACTTCACCTGCGCCGCGACGAGCTTCGTGTGGTCCTTCGGGACGGTCGCGCAGGCCGAGACGGCCAGCGCCGCCGCCGCGATCAGGATTCGCCGGATCATCGCGCGCCTCCCTGCGTCGCCGCGCCCGCGGCGCCGGTCCCGGCGGAGCCCCCGGGCGGCTGCTGCGCCCCGCGCTGCTTCGCGTTCCGGATCATCTTGTCCATGAGCGTCGCCGACTCCGGCCAGTCCCGCTTCTCCCGTTCGAACCAGGGGATCGCCTCGAGGGGCTTTCCCTCCTCGTAGAGCGCGTACCCGAGCTCCCCGGCGATCCCGGGCGGCGTCCGTAGCCCCTGGTCGTCCGCCTCGCGCACCGTCGTCACGAGAGACGTGACGAACGCCTCGCGGTCCTGCGGGTTGCGGTAATGGCGGTAGAGCGCGGAGTCGTAGCCATTCCAGTAGTAGAGCCCGCGCGGCGCGCAGGCGATGGCGCCGAGGGCGGCCGCGGCGAGGGCGAGTCGAGCGTTGGCCATCTCAGTGCACCTTCACGGTCTTCAGCTCGCTCTCGACGAACACGCGCTGCGAGAAGACCACCGCGCCGCGGTGGTCGCGGAGCTCGACGAGGTGAGTGCCGGGCTCGACGCGCAGGATGTTCGGCTGCCCGTCGTAGCTGCCCGGGTCGCCGACGGCGGCGCCGTCCACGAACAGCACGGTGCCGGAGGGCGCGCCGGCGATGGCCAGGGCGGGGCGGGTGTCGACGGTCCGCAGAGTCGTGGTGGGCCCCACGCACGCGGCGAGCGCGAGCGCGGCGGCGAGCACGATCTTCCTCATGGCTTCGTCCCCCTGACGGCCTCGGTCACGAACAGCTTCGGGAGCGCCGGCTTCTCGACCGCGCCCGAGGTGATCTCGCACACGGCGCCCTCGTTCGTCTCGGACTCGCCGAACGTCGAGAGGACGCGGAGGGCGGCGACCTGCTTCGCGGGGAGCGTCACCTCGAAGCCGGTCTGCGCGCTCTTCACCGTCTGGCCCGCCTCCATGACGAGGAGCGCGTCGCCGGCGCGGAGCCCCTGGCTCTTGCCGCCCGTCACGAAGACCTGCGGACCCTGGACGTCGAGGATGTCGGTCCGCCAGGGACGGTCGGCGAGCTTCGACACCAGCCGGTCGATGACGTCGGAGATCGCCGCGGCGATGGCCCTGTCGTTGAGCGTCGCGTCGTAGTCGGACCGCCCGCCGAAGCCGGCCACCTCGCCGACCTCCGTCGCCGCCTCGCCCGCGCCCGTCGCGGAGAAGTAGGCGTGGCCGGTCTTCACGTCGACGAGCCGGACGTCCACCTTCGCCTTCGCGAGCTGGGTCTTGGTCGAGGAGAGGAACCCGACCTTGCCGCCCACGGAGCGCCCGAACTCGGTCACCGAGCCCATGACGAGGGTGTCGGCGCCGACGAGGTTCGCGCCGCCGGCGATCACCTGCTCGCGCTGGATCTTCGCGAGGTCCGGCCGCTCGAGC
>JAHWYA010000406.1 GCA_020028115.1 Anaeromyxobacter sp. | reverse complement strand
GCCCCCGCTGCGACATCGGCTCCCGCGCCGCCTCCGGCCTCCACCCCCACGCTCGACCCTCGCCCCGTGGAGGTCGCACGCCCCTCCCCCGCGTGCCCCGTGCACCGCGTGGTGCGCGGCGACACGCTGTGGGCGCTCTCGGCGCGCACCTTCGGCACTCCCTTCCGCTGGCCCGAGATCTTCGCCGCGAACCGCGGCACGGTGACGAACCCGGATCTCATCCAGCCCGGCGAGGAGCTGCGGATCCCGGATCGCTGCGACGTGACGCGGTTCTGATCGCCCCCCGGAGACCACCGATGCCCTTCCTCGAGACGATGCAGGCGTACTTCCGGGGCGAGAAGCTCGAGGCCCTCTTCTTCATCTTCCCCGCCGGGATCGCGCTCGTGGTCCTCGCGGCGGTCGCGCTCAGGGTCGAGCGCGGCGGGTTCGCCTGGGGCGTCGCGGTCCCGTGCGCGCTCTTCGGTCTCCTCGCGGTGATCACGGGCGGAGTCGTGGCCGCGCGCACGGCGGGGCAGGTCGCCGCCCTCGAGCGGACGTACGCGGACGATCCCGCCGCGCTCGTCCGCGTCGAGCTCCCGCGCATCGAGAAGGTGAACGCCGACTTCCGGACGTACTTCGTCGCGTTCGCCGTCCTCGCCGCGGCCGGGCTCGCGCTCGTGACGCTCGTCCGCGCCGGCTGGGCCAGGGGGCTCGGCCCGGCGCTGCTCCTCGTCTCCGCCATCGGCTTCCTCGTCGACGGCTTCGCGAGCCGGCGCGCCGTCTCTTACACGGTCGCGCTCTCGGAGCTCGCCCAGCGGCACGGCGAGCCGGGCCGGTGACGGCGCTCAGGCCCCGCGGCCGTCAGTTGGCCGCGAAGCAGTAGAAGAGCCCGGCGCCGCCGGTCGACTTCAGCCCGTCCTGGCTGCACCCGTTGGTCCCGTGCGACGAGTTCCACGACTTCATGTGGCGGGTCTCCTTCAGGCCCGCGCGGTCGTGGTGACCGACGATGGCCGAGCCCTCGCCGCTGCTCGTCCAGTTCCGGCAGGTCGTGTCGCCACCGGCGGTCGAGTAGTTGCCGGCCGGATCCGACCCCGTGAGCATGTCGTGGATGTTGACGGCGTCGCCGCGCCCACTGACGGCCTCCCCCTTCTCCGTCAGCGCGGTCTGCTTCGTCACGTTGCTCGACCCCGAGTGCAGGTCGTCGACGCTCTTCGCGACGACGACGCCCTTCGCGTTCTGCCACGGGCCCTTGCCGATGCGGTCGCGCGCGTTCACGCCGGCGTCGCCGCCCGGCGCCGTGGTGGAGAGGTACGCGCGCCACGTCGTCTTCGTCGACCCCGCGGCCCGCGCGAGCGCCGCGCAGTGGGCGTCCGCGCCCTCGAGGCCGCCGAGGTCGGCGCCCTTCCCCTTGCCGGCGCTCGTCACGAAGAAGGACATGTCGGCCTGCTGCGCCCGCGCGGCGCCCGCGGCCGCGCCGAGCACCACGGCCGTCGCGACCCAGCTCTTCCACGATCCCATCGAGGCTCCTCCTCGCCGCCCGGGGGCGCGCGGAACGGGTTGTGGCACACCGTTACCCGCGTCCGCCGCCGCGCGCACGCCACGGGAGGGTGCAACCTGTCCGGTTTCAGTTTCCTGCCCGGCGGCGCGCGAGCCGCCCCCGGACCTTCTCCGACTGGAGCTCGCGCAGCACGTCGCTGGCGACCCAGCGGGCGCTGCGCGCGCCGGCGTCGCCGCCGCGCTCCCCGCCCGCGCGCCGGTTCGCGGCGGCGCGGATCCGCTCGGCGCAGGCGACCGCCGCGGCGTTCAGCGCCGGGTTCCGCTTCCCGATGTTCCGGAGCGCCCAGCTCACCGCCTTCTTCACGTAGTTCCGGTCGTCCAGGGCGCCCCGCTCGATCGGCGCGAGCAGCGCGAGGAAGGCCGCGTCCGCCGCGATCCGGTCGTGGACGGCGAGGCCCGCCATCAGGGCGAACCCCGCGCGCTTCACCCACTGCGCGTCGCGCCCCGCCCACTCGACCGCCTTCGGCCACGCGTGCCTCGTCGCGTCGAAGAGGCTCGTCGCCGCCTGGTCGCACAGGTCCCATGAGTCGAGGTCGCGGACCCACGCCTCGAGCTGGCGCACGCCGATCCGCGCCGGGTCGTCCACGAAGCAGGCGAGGAGCCGCGCCTCGTGGTTCCCCGTCTCCCAGAGCGCCGCCGCGAGCGCGTGGTCGGTGCCGAGCCGCCTGGCGAGGCCGCGCAGCACGTACACCGACACGCCGAACGCGTTCCGGACCTCGATGCCGTAGCGCGCCATCCCCGCCCGGTCCTTCTCGGACCCGAGCGCGCGCAGCTCGTCGAGGAGCGCGGAGACCCGCCGGTCCGGGCCCGGAGCAGTCCTCCTCGCGGCCACGCCGGGCGCGCGGCTAGAAGCTCAGCGACAGCTTCAGCGAGTACGTCACGATCTCGGAGAGCTCGACCTCGCCGGTGATGCCGAGCAGCGGCAGCGGCGAGACCTTCACGCCGGCGAAGTACCGCGGCGCCCAGATCCGCTCCTCCTTCAGCGGGCCTCCGTTCACGGCGAGGAAGAGCGCGTCGCTCTGGATCTTCCCCTTCGCCTTGCCGTCGATCCAGAGGATGCCGGCGCCGGCGTACGGGTGGAAGACGAGGAAGCCCTTGCTGATGGTGGCGTCGAGGCCCGCCGTCTGCAGGTCGAGGACTTCGACGCCCATGAGCCGCGTGTACGTCGCCCGGACGCCGATGGCCGGCAGGAGGAGCCCGCCGTCGAGGAACGCCTCGCTCAGCTCGAAGCCGATGAGCCGGACGTTGCTCTGGGGCACCATCGCGTACATGAGGCCGACGTCGATCCCGAATGGCAGGCCCTTCCGCGCGCGGAGCTTCGGGACGACGAGGAAGGACGGCGCCTTGTCGGCGGTCGCGGCCTTCCAGTACGGCGTGTCGTCGAGCTTCATCCCCGTCATCTCGGCCGCGATGTCGAACCCGAGGAGCCCGAGCGGCGCCGCCGGCGCGGTCTTCTTGAACGAGAGGAGCGAGCCGGCCTCCTTGACGAGCGACTTGAACTCGCCCTGGAAGATGCCCCGGTCGAACTCGAGGTCCGCTGCCGCGGCGTTGCCGGCGATGGCGAGCGACAGGCACAGGGCAGTGGCGATCCGTCTCATGCGATTCCTCCGGTGGTGCCCCGCGACGGGGTTCCCGGAAGCCTGGCATGGAGGCGGAGGCACGAGCAAGGGCCCGGCGCCGCGACGGGTGAGGAAGGGTGCGTCCGGGCGTGGCCCTCCCCTGCGAGCGAGCGCGCGACCTGGGCTACGATCCGTTACTCCGCCTCCTGCGTCACCGGATCGGCCTCGGTGGTCCTCGTCCTCTCGC
>JAHWYA010000041.1 GCA_020028115.1 Anaeromyxobacter sp. | reverse complement strand
GCTCGTCCTGCGTCGCGCCCAGCACCGCGAAGGCCACCCCGACGAGCGGCGCGAGCGCCGCGGCGACCACGAACAGCGCGAGCTTCCGCTGCAGCGTCACGGCGGCGGCTCGCCCGCGTCCTCGAGGTGCACGCTCCCCTTCACGCGCTTCGCGCGGTCCTTCAGCTCTGCGGCGGCGCGGGCGAGGTCGGCGTGGCGCGCGAACCGGCCCGGGCGCGCGTGGACCGTCGCGATCGAGACGGAGAGGATCGGGTAGCTGCGCAGCGTCCCGAAGCGGTCCACCGCGTCGATCGCCCCGCGCTCGCGGTCCGCCCGCTCGTAGTAGAGCGGGATGACGCGGTCGAAGGAGGCGACGACCTCCGCGCCGACGCGCGCGGCGCGCTCCGGGGCGGTGAGGATGACGAAGTCGTCGCCGCCGACGTGGCCGAGGAACGCGCCGTCGCCGCCGTGCCGCGCCACGGCGTCGCGGAGGAGCCCGGCGGTCTGGAGGATGACGCCGTCGGCCTTCGCGTAGCCGTACGTGTCGTTGTAGGCCTTGAGGCCGTCGAGGTCGACGTAGGAGAGCGCGAACGCCACCTGCGCCTCGATCCGCCGCTCGACCTCGAGGTCGATGGCGCGGCCGCCGGGGAGGCGCGTCGTCGGGGAGGCGTGGAGGGCCGCGTCGCGCCGGCGGAGCACGCCGTCGATGCGGGCGACGAGCTCCTGCGCGTCGAACGGCTTCGTGAGGTAGTCGTCCGCGCCGAGCCGGAGGCCGCGGACCTTGTCGCCCGTCTCGCCGCGCGCGGAGAGGAAGACCGCCGCGAACGGCTCTCGCGCGCGCTCCTCGGCGAGCGACTCGAGGAGGCCGAACCCGTCGCCGTCCGGGAGCTGCACGTCGAACAGCACCACCTGCGGCCGGCGCTCGAGGACGAGCCGCCGGCCCTCGCTGCAGCTGCCGGCCTCGTCCACCTCGTAGCCCTGGCAGCGCAGCACCTCGGCGCAGATGGCGCGGATCGCCGGATCGTCGTCCACGACGACCACCCGGACGCCGACCGCCCGCCCCCGACGCGAGAGCGCCTCGACCGCCGCGGCGAGCGCGGCGGACGCCGCCGGCTTCGCGAGGTGCTCGTCGGCCCCGGCGCGGAACGCCGCCTCGCGCGGCGAGCCGGTGAAGGCGAGCAGCGCCGCGCAGCGGGTGTCCGCGTCGTGGTGGAGGATCTCCGCGAGCGGGACCTGCTCGAGCGGCGGCGAATGCGGGTCCCAGACCACCACGCGCGGCGGCGCCTGGCGCGCGAGCGCGAGGGCGCCGTCGACGTCGGCGGCGCGGGCGGAGCGCAGGCCATGCGCCCGCAGGACGCCGCAGGCGATCGCGGCGCCGTCCGGGTCGTCGACCACGAGGATCGCGGGCGCATCGGGCGGGATGGGTGGCCGCTCGCCGGCCCCCTCCGGCGGCTGGTCCGGCAGGACCACGACGAAGGTGGCCCCCGCCCCCGGCGCGCTCTCCGCCCACACGGCGCCGCCGTGCGCCTCGACGATCCCCCGGCAGATCGCGAGCCCGAGCCCGGTCCCGCGCACGCGGCGCGTCGTCTCGGTGCGCGCCTGCTCGAACTTCTCGAAGATCCGCTCGAGGTCCGCGTCGGGGATCCCCTCGCCGGCGTTCCAGACGGAGAGGCCGACCATCCCCGGGACCGCCGGCGCGCGGAAGACCCGCACGCGCACGTTCCCGTTGTCCGGCGTGAACTTGATGGCGTTCGTGAGGAGGTTCGAGAGGACCTGGCCGAGGCGGCCCCCGTCCGCGACGATCCGGACCGGCTCCGGCGGGACCTCGATCGCGAGCTCCTGGCCCCGCTCCGCGGCGGCGGCCTGGTACCGGTCGACGACCGTGCGCGCGAGCTCGTCCACGAACACGACCTGCGGCTCCATCCGCAGCTTGCCCTTCGCGAGGCGCGCGACGTCGAGCAGCTCGTCCACCATCGCGTTCAGCTTCTCGGAGGAGTCGCGCGCCATCCGGAGGTAGCGGACCTGCTTCTCCCCGAGCCCGCCCGCGAGGCCGCCGAGCACGAGGTCGAGGGCGCCGGCGATCGAGGCGAGCGGAGTCCGGAGCTCGTGGCTCACGACCTGGACGAACTCCTCCTTGCGGACGGCGAGCTCCTTCTGCTCGGTGACGTCGCGGAGCGCGACGGCGACGCCGGCGAGCCGGCCGCCGCGCTCGATCACGGGCGAGACCACAGACGAGAGCGTCCGGCCCGCCACCCGGACCTCCTCGGTGATCCAGGCGCGCCCGGAGGGGTCCGCGTCGAGACCGCGCACGAGGTCGAACGGGTAGAAGCCGAGCGCGTCCTTCAGCCAGCGGGCGTCGAGCCGGGCGTCCGCGGGCGCCCCGAGCATACGGCGCGCCGCCGGGTTCGCGACGATCTCGTCCTTGCCGGTGGCGGCGTAGAGGAGCCCGTCCGCCATGCACTCGACGACGCGCTCGAGCCGCTGGCGCTCGGCCTCGAGCCGGGCCGCGAACGCGCCGAGCGACTGGGCGACCTCGTTCACGAGTACGTCGAGCACCCGCGCGTCGTCCTCGGCGAACGGCTCCTCGCGCGCGCGCGCGACGAGCACCGCGCCGGCGCACGCGCCCGCCACCTCCACGGGCAACGTGAGCCGCGCCGCGAAGGACTCGACGGGGGCGCCGTCGCCGTCCACCGCCCCGGAGACCCGCACCCGCACGTCGGCCTCGGCGACGGGCCGGCCGGCGTGCTCCCGGAAGGCGGCCACCGCGAGCTCCTTCACCTCGAGGAGCGCGGCGTCGGAGAGGCGCACGCACGGCCGGATGAGGAGGTCCGTCGCGCCCTCCGGCGCCGCGACGATGGCGGCGGCGACGTCGCAGCGGACGATGCGCGGGAGCCGCTCGGCGACGCGCTCCAGGATCCGGCCGAGGCTCTCGGCCGCCCCGACCTCGCGCGCGATCTCGGACGCCGCCTGGAGCGCGTCGAGCCGGCGCTCCACCTCCGCCTGGAGCCGCGCCCGCTCGCGCCGGAGCTCCACCTGCTCGAGCGCCCGGACCACCGTCTGCCGCAGGTCGGCCTTCTCCCACGGCTTCACGAGGTAGCGCCAGACCTGGCCCCGGTTGATGGCGTCGACGATGTCCCGCGGGTCCGTGTACGCCGTGAGCAGGATCGCGCAGAGCTCGGGATCGAGGCGCCGGGCGGCCTCCACGAGCTCGATGCCGCTCATGCCCGGCATCCGCTGGTCGGTGACGAGGAGGTCCACCCGCCGCGACCGGAGGAGGTCCAGCGCGACGCGTCCGCTCGGCGCGGTCAGCGCCTCGTAGCCGTCGTCCGCCGGAAACGTGCGGCGGAGGAGCGCGAGCACCTCGGGCTCGTCGTCCACGAAGAGGATGACGTGCGGCATCCGGTCCTGTTGGCCCCCTCGGCCGATCCGGAAAACCCGGCAACGCGCCATCGTAGCACGGGGGCGCGCCGTTCCGGCTTTTCCGGGGGATGGCGCCCGCCCGCTTTAGCTTGCGTGGAAGGCCTGGAAACGACTATAAGTTCCGGCCTTTTGGCTGAACCCCCTCCCCAGCCCCGCTTCGCGGGGCGAAGGTAGCCCGGGGGTGAAGGGAATCGATGACCCCCCGCGAGCAGATCCGCAACGTCGCCATCGTGGCGCACGTCGACCACGGCAAGACCACCCTGGTCGACTTCATGCTGCGCCAGGCCGGCGTGTTCCGCGCCAACGAGCACCTCATCGAGCGAGTCATGGACTCGAACGACCTCGAGCGCGAGAAGGGGATCACGATCCTCGCGAAGAACACCGCGGTCACCTACCGCGGCGTGAAGATCAACATCGTCGACACCCCCGGCCACGCGGACTTCGGCGGCGAGGTGGAGCGGGCGCTCCGGCTCGTGGACGGCGTGCTGCTCCTGGTCGACGCCGCGGAGGGGCCGCTCCCGCAGACGCGCTTCGTCCTCTCGAAGGCGCTCGCGCTGGGGCTCCCGTCGGTCCTCGTCGTGAACAAGGTCGACCGTCAGGACGCCCGGGCGAAGGAGGTCCTCGACCTCGTCTACTCGCTCTACATCGACCTCGGCGCGAACGAGCACCAGATCGACTTCCCGGTGATCTACGCCATCGCCCGCGAGGGCCGGGCCGCCCACACCGTGGACGACGCGTTCAAGGCGGATTCGCTGAAGCCGCTCTTCGACGCGATCCTCAGCCACATCCCGATTCCTCCCGTCGGCGACGGCGAGCACGTCCAGATGCTCGTCGACAACCTCGACTACGACGAGTACGTCGGTCGCCTCGCGATCGGCCGCGTGACCTCGGGGATCGTGCGCGAGGGCGCGGCGATAGCGGTGGTGCGCGAGGAAGGGAAGGTCGTCCCGGCGAAGGTCGTCCGCCTCTACGCCTACGACGGCCTGAAGCGCGTCGAGGTGAAGGACGCCGGCCCCGGCGAGATCGTCTGCATCGCCGGCGCCGAGGAGATCGGCATCGGCGACACCATCTCGGATCCGGCGAACCCGACCGCCCTCCCCCGCATCAGCGTGGAGGAGCCGACGATGTCGATGATCTTCCGCGTGAACGACGGCCCGTTCGCGGGGCGCGAGGGCAAGTACGTCACGAGCCGGAACATCCGCGAGCGGCTCCAGCGCGAGGCCTACAAGAACGTCTCGATCCGCGTGGAGGACACCGAGACGCCGGACGCCTTCAAGGTCGTCGGGCGCGGCGAGCTCCAGCTCGCGGTCATCGTCGAGAACATGCGGCGCGAGGGGTACGAGCTCACGGTGTCGAACCCGGAGCCGATCCTCAAGACGGTCGAGGGCGTCGTCCACGAGCCGATGGAGCTGCTCGTCTGCGACCTGCCCGAGGACGGCGTCGGCGGCGTGACCCAGAGCATGGGCAGCCGGCGCGGCCGGATGGTGGACATGCAGCCGATCGGCTCCCACCGGACGCGCCTGCAGTTCCGCGTGCCGGCGCGCGGCCTCATCGGCTTCCGGTCCGAGTTCCTCACCCTCACCCGTGGCGAGGGGATCATGTCCTCGCAGTTCGACGGGTACGAGCCGTGGCAGGGCGTCATCTTCAAGCGGAAGGCGGGCGCCATCGTCTCCGACCGCGAGGGGGACGTCGTCGCCTACGCCTGCTTCTACGGGCAGGAGCGCGGCGCGCTGTTCGTGAAGGCGGGCGACCGGGTGTACTCGGGAATGATCGTCGGCGAGCACAGCCACGAGGGCGACCTCGAGTTCAACATCTGCAAGGAGAAGAAGCTCACCAACATCCGCGCGGCCGGCCGGGACGAGAACATCATCCTGACGCCCCCCCGCGAGATCACGCTCGAGAAGGCGCTCGAGTGGATCGCCGAGGACGAGCTCGTCGAGGTGACGCCGCAGTCGATCCGCCTCCGGAAGAAGTTCCTCGACCAGAACGCCCGGTACAAGCAGGAGCGCGACCGGAAGAAGGGCGTCGGCATCGCGGCGTCTTAGCGGGGGGACACTCGCCTCCGGCTCGCGCCCCCCGGGCCCCCCGCTCGCTCCGGGGCAGCCTCATCCGGCTGCCCCTGCGCTCGCCGTAGCGGGGGAACACTCGCCTCCGGCTCGCGCCCCCCCGGGCCGTACGGAGCGCGTGCTATCCTCGCCGCGCGTGATGCGCGTCGCGCTCATCGTCCCCGCCCTCAACGAGGCCCGGAACCTCCCGCGGCTCGAGGAGGGGCTCCGCGCCCACGCGCCGGAGTGCGACGTGTGCGTGGTGGACGACGGCTCCGCCGACGACACCGCGCGGGTGGCGGAGGCGCTCGGCTGGAACGTCCTGCGGCTCGCCGTGAACCTCGGGATCGGCGGCGCCGTGCAGGCGGGCTACCTTTGGGCGCTCGAGCGCGGGTACGACGTCGCGGTGCAGGTCGACGGCGACGGGCAGCACGACCCCGCCTACCTCGAGGCGCTCCTCGCCCCGCTGCGGAGCGACGCCGCGGACGTGGTCATCGGGTCCCGCTTCCTGTCCTCGGGCGGCTTCCGCTCCACCCTCGTCCGCCGCGCCGGGATCCGGTACCTGTCGTGGTTCCTCCGGCTCCGCTGCGGCGCGCGCGTCACCGACGCGACGAGCGGGTTCCGCGCCGCCGGGCGCCGGGCCATCGAGCTCTTCGCCCGCTACTACCCGTCGGACTACCCCGAGCCCGAGGCGATCGCCCTCGCGAAGCGGGCGGGGCTGCGGCTCGCGGAGGTCCCCGTCCGCATGCACGAGCGGACCCACGGCCGCTCGTCCATCACGGCGCTCCGGACGCTGTACTACCTCGTGAAGGTCTCGCTCGCGCTCGTGCTGCTGCCGCCGCGGCGCGCGCACGACGGGGAGGCCGCGTGAGCCAGCGCATCCTGCCCCTCGAGATCCAGCTCGTCTCGCTCGCGGTCCTCCTCGCCTTCCTGGGCTGGGTCCTCTGGCTCATCCGGTCACAGCGGCTCCACCTGCGCGAGAGCCTGATCTGGCTCGTCACGACGGTCGCGGCGATCGTCGTCACGGCGTACCCGCAGCTGCTCGCGCTCGCCGCGCGGCTCCTCGGCGTGCAGGTCCCGGCGAACGCGCTGTTCGGGGCCGGGCTCCTGTACCTCGCCGTGAACGTCCTCTCCGTGACGATCGCCGCTTCCGGCGACTCCGCGCGCGTCCGCAGGCTCGCGCAGGAGTGCGCGCTCCTCCGGGCGGAGCTCGAGGAGCTGCGGCGGGCCACCGGGCAGACGCGACCGCGGGCGCCGGACCGGCCGCGCTAGCGCACCTCACCCGAGCAGCGGCCGAAGCACGCGCCAGACCGCGGCCATCGGCACGCGCAGCGCCCGGGGCAGCCACCCGCCCTCGAGCCCCTCGAACTCCAGCGCCGGCGAGAACCAGCGGGCGAGCTCGCGGTCGGAGATCGTCCGGCTCGCCTGGATCCGGGCGCGCTCCGCGCGCACGTGCGCGCGCGTCGCGCCGGAGAGGAGGTCGCGGTGCGCCCGGAGCTTCTCCGGGAGCCACCCCTGCGCGGCGGCGAGCACGAGGAGCGCGGCGTCCGCGAGGAGGAGGAACGGGGCGAGGACGAGGAGCGACCGGACGCGCAGGGTCTTCGCGAGGACGACGTAGCGGTTCCGCTCGAGGAAGAAGTACTTCCGCGGGTTCCGCGAGAACGCGTAGTGGTGCCAGACGAGCGACCGCGGCGCGAGGCGCGCGCGCCAGCCCCGGAGCCGGAGCCGGAGGCCGAGGTCCTGGTCCTCCTGGTACATGAAGAGCCGCTCGTCGAAGAGCCCCGCGTCCCGGAGCGCCTCCGCGCGGAGGAGCGACCCGGCGCCGGAGGCGAAGGGGATCTCCCGGGGCTCGTCGGGGATCGCGGCGCGCGGCGCGCGGTAGGAGCCGCAGGAGCCGAACCCGAGGAAGTGGATCTCGTTCCCGGCGGTGTTCACGCGGTCGCGGTCGGGGTGGAGGAGCAGCAGCGACTGGACCGCCGCGGCGCGCGGGTCGGCCTCGGCGACGGCGAGCGCCTCCTCGAGGAAGCCGGGGTCGACGTCCGTGTCGGGGTTGAGGAGGTAGACCCACTCCGCGCCGGCCTCGAGGGCACGGCGGATCCCGAGGTCGTTCCCCGCCGCGAAGCCGAGGTTCGCCCCCGCGTCCACGACCGTCACCCACGGGAAGCGCTCGCGGACGAGGGCGGCCGTGCCGTCGGAGGACGCGTTGTCGACCGCGATCACCTCCGCGCCACCGAGCCGCGCGCGCGCGAGGGAGCCGAAGCAGGCGTCGACGTCGCGCGCCGAGTCGTAGGTGACGACGATGAGGGCGGTCCGCGCCATCGGGGCCCACTCTCGCATAGGTCCCGCGCCGCCGCGCGCCGTTGCCGGACCCGCGGTCGCGTGCGAACATGCGCGGCCGATCGTCCCCCGGAACGGAGGAGCCCCCGGTCTTGCCGCGCGTCGCCATCGTCCTCGCCACCTACAACGGCGCGCGCCACCTCTCGGAGCAGCTCGAGAGCCTGCGCGGCCAGGACTTCGGCGCGTGGCGGCTCTACGTGCGCGACGACGGGTCGAGGGACGGGACGCCGGAGCTGCTCGCGCGGGCGGCGCGCGAGGACCCGCGGATCACGGTGCTCGAGACGCGCGAGAACCTCGGCGTGATCCGGAACTTCGGCGCGCTGCTCGGGCGCGCCCACGCGGACGGCGCCGACGTCGTCTTCATGTGCGACCAGGACGACGTCTGGCTGCCGTCCAAGGTGTCCCGCGCGCTCGCCGTGCTGGCGGACCTCGAGCGCGCGCACGGGCCCGCGGCGCCGCTCCTCGTCCACTCGGACCTCCGCGTCGTCGACGAGGCCCTCGCGCCGATCCACCCGTCGTTCCTCGCCTACCAGGCGATCGGCCACGAGGAGGAGCGCCCGCTCGGCGTGCTCCTCGTCCAGAACTTCGTGACGGGGTGCGCCGCGGCGGTGAACCGCGCGCTGCTCGACCTCGCCCTGCCCTTCCCCGCCGAGTGCCTGATGCACGACTGGTGGCTCGCGCAGTGCGCCGCCGCGCGCGGGGCGATCGGGTTCGTCCCGGAGCCGACCATCCTCTACCGGCAGCACGCGTCGAACCAGATCGGCGCGGGCGGCGTCGTCGGGAACTTCAACGTGTTCCACCCGATGGGCCGCAAGCGGCTCGCCCGGAGCTGGCGCACCGCGCTCCTGACCGTCGAGCAGTGCCGCGCCCTCGGCGAGCGCCTCCGCGACCGCGGCGGCGCGCCGGCGGAGGCGCTCCGCATGATCGAGGGGTACGCGCACATCGAGGAGCGGGGGCGGCTCGCGCGCGTCCGGACCCTGCGCGCGCTCGGGATCCGCAGGCAGCGCCGCGTCCTCACCGCGCTCCTCTACGGCCGGGTCGCCCTGTTCCGGCGGGTGCCGCCGGACGGGCGCGCGAGCGACCGCCGGCTCGATTGACGCTGCGCCGCGGCGCCGCCTATCGTGCTCGCCTCCGCGCCCCCACCGGGCCGGCTCACCGAGAGGCGACATGCACCTCGTCCACAGAACGTCCTGCCGCGTCTGCGGCTCCACCGCGCTGACGAAGGTCATCGACCTCGGGGAGCAGCACCTCCAGGGCTCCTTCGTGAAGCCGGGCAAGGCGCTCCCCCCGATGCGCCGCATCCCGACCATCCTGGTCCGGTGCGACCCGTCGCGCGACGAGAAGGCGTGCGGCCTGCTGCAGATGGCGCACTCCGTGCCGCCGTCGATCCTCTACACCGCGTACTGGTACCGGTCGGGCACGAACCAGACCATGCGCGACCACCTGCGCGGCATCGCGGAGGAGGTCGCCACCATGATCGAGAAGCGCGACGCGCGCGTGCTCGACATCGGCTGCAATGACGGCACGCTCCTCGGCTACTACCCGGGCACCTACGCGAAGTTCGG
>JAHWYA010000405.1 GCA_020028115.1 Anaeromyxobacter sp. | reverse complement strand
TGGCGTGAGCGTCCGCGCCCGCAAGGTCGTCGGCACCGGGCTCACCGGCCTCACCGGCGCAGCGGCGATCCTGATCGTCGGGATGCTCGCCGTCATCCTCTGGGACGTCGTCTCCGGCGGCGCGGGCCGGCTCTCCTGGGAGTTCCTCTCCACGGCCCCGACCGAGGGGATGACCGCGGGCGGCATCTTCCCGGCGATCTACGGGACCGCGATCCTGACCCTCGTGATGACGGTCGCGGTGCTGCCCGTCGGGGTGATGACGGCGATCTACCTCCACGAGTACGCCCCGCCCACCTCGCGCCTCGCGGCGACCGTCCGCATCGCGGTGACGAACCTCGCCGGGGTCCCGTCGATCGTCTTCGGCCTCTTCGGGCTCGGGTTCTTCGTCCAGTTCGTGGGGCGCGCGATGGACGGCGTCCTGTCGGAGCCGGGGACGCTGCGGTACGGGCAGCCCGCGCTCGTCTGGGCGGCCCTCACCCTCGCGGTGCTCACGCTGCCCGTCGTCATCGTGTCGACCGAGGAGGCGCTCCGCGCCGTCCCCCACGACCACCGGGACGCGAGCCTCGCGCTCGGCGCGACGCGCTCGCAGACCCTCTGGCGCGTCGTCCTGCCCGGCGCGCTCCCCGGGATCCTCACCGGCGCGATCCTGGCGGTCGCGCGCGGCGCCGGCGAGGTCGCCCCCATCCTCTTCACCGGCGTCGCCTACTTCCTGCCCGACCTCCCGACGTCCGGGTTCTCGCAGTTCATGCACCTCGGCTATCACACCTACGTCCTCGCGACGCAGTCGCCCGACGTCGAGGCGACCCGGCCGCTCCTCTACGGCACCGTCCTCGTCCTCCTCGCCCTCACCTTTGCCCTGAACGTGGTCGCCATTGGCATCCGCACTCGCACGCGCAGCCGCGCCGCACACTGAGATGAGCCCCGAGCCCGCCACGCCGCCCCGCCCGAAGATGGAGACGCAGGGCCTCACGATCCGCTACGGCGCGAAGACCGCGGTCCGCGGCGTGTCGCTCGCCCTCCCCGAGCGGCAGGTGACGGCGCTCATCGGGCCGTCCGGGTGCGGGAAGTCGACGTTCCTCCGCTCGCTCAACCGGATGAACGAGCTGATCCCGTCGGCCGCCTTCGACGGCGAGATCCTCCTCGACGGCCTGAGCGTCTACGCCCGGCACCTCGACGCGGTCGAGCTCAGGCGGCGGGTCGGCATGGTCTTCCAGAAGTCGAACCCGTTCCCGAAGTCGATCTTCGAGAACGTCGCGTACGGCCTCCGGGTCGCCGGCGCGAAGGACCGCGACGGGATCGCGGAGCGCGTCGAGCGCTCGCTGCGCGGCGCCGCGCTCTGGGACGAGGTGAAGGACCGGCTCCCGGAGAGCGCCCTCGGGCTCTCCGGCGGGCAGCAGCAGCGGCTCTGCATCGCCCGGGCGCTCGCGGTGGAGCCGGAGGTGCTCCTCATGGACGAGCCCGCGAGCGCCCTCGACCCGATCGCGACCGCGAAGATCGAGGACCTCATCCACGAGCTGAAGGCCACCTACACCATCGCGATCGTCACGCACAACATGCAGCAGGCCGCGCGCGTCTCGGACCAGACCGCCTTCTTCTACATGGGCGACCTCGTCGAGGTGGGCCCGACCGAGCAGATCTTCACGAACCCCATCCAGCAGCGGACCGAGGACTACGTCACCGGGAAGTTCGGATAGCCGGCGGGACGCGCTACGCTGTCCGGATGTACGGAAAGGCCATGACCACCCACACCGACAAGGCTTACGAGGCGGAGCTCCGCGCGCTGCGCGATCGGCTCCTCGCCATGGGCGGCCTCGTGGAGAAGGCCATCGGCGCGAGCGTCCGGTCGATGATCGAGCGCGACGCCGGGGCCGCCGAGCAGGTGAAGACGCGCGACCGGGAGATCAACCGGATGGAGGTCGAGATCGACGGCGCGTGCCGGCGGATCCTGGCCCTCCGGCAGCCTGCCGCGTCGGACCTCCGCTTCATCACCACCGCGCTCAAGATCGTGGTCGACCTCGAGCGGATGGGCGACCTCGCGGTGAACGTCGCCGAGCGCGCCCTCGACCTCCAGCAGGCGCCGTCCCTCGGGCCGATGCACGACCTCGCCCGGATCGCCGATCTCGCCGAGGCGCAGCTCAAGAAGGCGCTCGACGCGTTCGTCACGGGAGACGTCGAGAAGGCGGAGGAGGTGATGGGCGCGGACGACCTCGTCGACGCCCTCTACCTCAAGATCTTCAACGACATGGTCCTCCTCATGATGGAGGACCCGAAGAACATCCGGCGGGCCACGTCGATCATGTTCGCCGCGAAGCACCTCGAGCGCTTCGCCGACCACGCGGTCAACGTCGGCGAGATGGTCATCTTCATGGTGCGCGGGAAGGACGTCCGGCACCCGAAGAGCCGCGCGGAAGAGCCGCCGTAGGCCGCCCTGGTGGATCGCCAGGGCGAGTTCCGCGTCGCGAACTTCGACGAGGGCGTCACCGCCCAGGTCTGCGCGCTCGAGCGGAACTGACGGCCGTTCCGGAGCCGGTCGCGGCCCGGCTACGCCGGGGATGGGGCCGGCGGAGCCGCCGGCGCCGGGGCCGCCTCCGGCGCGTCGGTGCGGCGCGACTCCACTCTCCGAGGGGGCGCTCCCGCGGTCGTCGCGAGGTTCTCGTTCAGGTAGGCGGGGTCGTCGGTGACCTCGCGCACGACGAGGGGCTGGAGCCAGTCCGGCAGCGGGAGCTCCGCCACGCCGGCGGGCAGCTCGACCTCGGCGACGACGAGGTCCCGGTCGGTGAACGCGTCGATCTCCCACGTCCGCGAGCCGTCGCGCACGCGGTGGCGCCGCTTCGAGACGCGGCGCCCCTCGGTCAGCGGCCAGAGGGTGTCGAAGACCTCCCGCGTGGTCTCCTCCTCCGCCTCGAGCCGGGCGCCCCCCTCGCCGCGCTTCACCCCGCGGAAGTAGCGATCCCCTTCGCCGCGGCGCACCCGGCGGATCCGCTCGCGCAGCCGCGCCCCGGGCAGCCAGCCCTGGACGATCTCCATGGCCTCCTCCTCCCCGGCCTTCGGCGGCAGCGCCGTGAGCAGGAACTTCCGCTCGTGCTCGAGCTTCCCGCCCGCGCGGGCCTCGAGCGCCGTGGCGACCGCGCGCGCCTCCCGCGCGAGCGCGTCCATGCCGCCCGCGCGCCACTCACGCTCGAGCTCCGCGAAGAGCGCGTCGCGGAGGTCTCGCACGAGGCGCACGAGCGCGAGGAGGCCGGCCCGCGGGCTCGCGCCCAGCCGATCGCGGACCGACTGGGCGGTCGTCCCCGGCGCGAGCGCGGCCGCGTGCACCTGGCGCGCCCGCTCGGCGGCAGACTCCGCCAGC
>JAHWYA010000404.1 GCA_020028115.1 Anaeromyxobacter sp. | reverse complement strand
GGTCGCGGGGTTCGGCGCCACCGTGGTGCTCACGGTCGTCCTCACCGGCGCCCAGGGGCTCGGGGTCACGCGCATGAGCCTCCCGTACCTGCTCGGCACCATGTTCACGCCGGATCGCGATCGGGCGCGGCTCGTCGGGATCCTCGTCCACCTCGTGAACGGCTGGATCTTCTCGGCCATCTACTTCGCGGTGTTCGCGGTGGCGGGGACCGCGAGCCTCCTCCTCGGCGGCGCCGTCGGCCTCGTCCACGGGCTCTTCGTCGCCGGAGTCGGCCTGCCGGCGCTCCCGGCGTTCCATCCGCGCGTCGCCCGCCCGCACGCCGGTCCGACCGCCGAGCGGCGCCTCGAGCCGCCGGGCTTCTTCGCCCGGAACTACGGCTGGTCGACGGGCGCGGTGCTCGTCGTCGCGCACGTGGTGTTCGGCGCGCTCCTCGCGGTGGGCGCGGGGCTCGCGCGCTGATGCCGCGGCCCGGCGGCGATGCCCATCCTCCTCTGGGGCGGGCCAACCCGCGTCCGGGGAGGGGGCGACGATGCGCTTGCCTGGCATGGGCATGGGGTGGAAGGAGTTCTTCAAGGGGCTGACGGCCGACCTCTCGAAGGATGGCGTCACGGACCTCGCGGCCACCGTCACCTTCTACGGGATCCTCGCGCTCTTCCCGTTCCTCCTCATGCTCGTCGCGCTCGCGTCGGTCGTGATCACGCCCGACCAGGCGGACCGGATCGTCGATCAGCTCGGGCAGGTGGCGCCCGGTCCCGCGACCCAGATCCTCGGCGACCGGATCCAGCAGCTCGGCGGGCAGCAGAACGTCGGCCTCCTCGGCGTCGGCGCGCTCGTCGCGATCTGGTCCGCGTCCGGCGGAGTCATGGCGCTCATCGGCGCCCTGAACCGCTGCTACGACGTGAAGGAGCAGCGCCCGTGGTGGAAGGTGCGCGGCGTCGCGATCCTCATGACGCTCGTCTCGGGCGTGCTCGCGCTCCTCGCCGCCCTCGTCGCGGTCGCGACCGCGCCCCTCGCCGACGTCGTCGGCGGTCCGCTCGGGATCGCGATCGGCTGGCTGCGGCTCCCGGTCGCCGGGCTCGTCATGATGTTCCTCTGGGCGCTCCTCTACTACGTGCTCCCGGACGTCGAGCAGTCCTTCCGGTTCATCACGCCGGGGTCGGTGATCGGCGTGGTCCTGTGGGTGATCGCGTCGTGGGGGTTCTCGAGGTACGTCTCCAACTTCGGGAGCTACGACAAGACGTACGGGGCGCTCGGCGGCGTCATCGTGCTCCTCCTCTGGATGTGGATCTCGTCGCTCGTCCTCCTCGTCGGCGCGGAGACGAACGCGCTCATCGAGCACCGCTCGCCGGAGGGGAAGCGGCAGGGCGCGAAGCTCCAGAGCGACACCGGGCTCGAGCCGCGCGCCGTCACGCCGCCCGTCGGCGAGCCCATCCAGGCGACCCAGCTCGCGCCGGCGCGGGTCGAGCCGAGGCGGCGCCCGCCGCTGCGCGGCCTCGTCGCGATCGCCGCCGGGCTCGGGGTCGGCCTCCTCATCGGGCGGCGGGAGGCCTGACGCGGTAGAAGGAGGCCATGGCGAAGCAGCAGCCGCCGAAGCTGCGCCTCGGCGTGTACGCGTGCCTGCTCGGCTCCAAGGTCCGCCACGACGGCCAGCACAAGAGGAACGGTTTCCTCGTCGACGTCCTCGGCCCGTTCGTGGAGTGGGTCCCGGTCTGCCCCGAGCTCGAGCTGGGGCTCGGCGTGCCGCGCGAGCCGATCCGCCTGGTCGGTCATGCCGCCGCCCCGCGGCTCGTCGCCGAGCGGAGCGGGAAGGATCTCACCGAGGCGATGCGCCGCTTCGCGGACGCGCGCGTCCGCGAGGTCGAGAAGCTCGGCCTCGCCGGCTGGGTGACGAAGAAGGACTCGCCCTCTTGCGGGATGGAGCGCGTGCGCGTCCACTCGCCGCGCGGCGGGCCGCCCCGGCGCGACGGGGTGGGGATGTTCGTCGCGGCGCTCTCGGCGCGCCTGCCGCTGCTCCCGATCGAGGAGGAGGGGCGGCTCGAGGATCCGGCGCTCCGCGAGAGCTTCGTCGAGCGGATCTTCGCGTACGCCCGGCTCCAGTGCGAGGGCGCCCACCCCGGAAATCGGGGCGGGGGAGTTGCGGAGGGGGTTCCGCTCCATGGCAGAATGCCGCCCTTTCCCAGCCGGAAGGGGCAGATGTCGAAGACTGCCGTTCGAAAGAAGCCGGCGCTGCGCCGGGAGCTCTGCAAGGGGTGCGGGCGCTGCGTCGAGTCCTGCGCCCAGCACGCGATCACCATCGGGACCGAGGTCCACCCGGCGAGCGGGTTCGTGCCGATCGACCTGGACCTCGGCCGCTGCAACGCGTGCGGCCTCTGCATCGACGCCTGCCCGGAGCCGTTCGGGCTCCTCGATCCCGACGAGGCCGATCGGCTCGTGCTCGCCGACGCCGCGCCGCCGCGCCCGCGGCCGGCGCCGGAGGAGATCCCGCCCGTCTCGCTGCCGCTCCGCGCCGGCGTGACCCTCTTCATGAAGGGCGCCCACGCGGGCGCTGTCGGCGCGCTCCTCGCCGGGTGCCGCTACTTCTACGGCTATCCCATCACGCCCTCCACGGAGGGCGCGGAGCTCATGTCGAAGCTCCTGCCCGAGGTGGGCGGCACGTACGTCCAGGCGCCGAGCGAGGTCGCCGCGGTGAACATGATGTACGGCGCCGGCGCCGCCGGCCGGACCGCGATGACCTTCACCTCGTCCCCGGGCTTCAGCCTCATGCTCGAGGGCATCTCGTACATGGTGAGCGCGGAGCTCCCGGGCGTGTTCGTGAACGTGATGCGGGCGGGGCCGGGGCTCGGCAACGTCGGCCCGGCGCAGGCGGACGTGAAGCTCGCCTGCCGCGGGCTCGGCCACGGCGACACCCACGCGGTCGTCCTCGCGCCGGCGACGCCGCAGGAGATGCTCGACTTCACCGTGCTCGCCTTCGACCTCGCCGCGCGCTACCGCAGCCCGGTCGTCGTCCTCGCCGACGGCTTCCTCGGCCAGATGACCGGCCGCGTGGTGCTCCCGGAGCGGATGGTGCGGCCGGGGCTGCCGGCCTGGTCCGTGCCGGGCGACGCCGCGCACCGCGGGAACCTCGTCACCTCGATCCTGCTCGACCCGCACGACTTCGAGGGCCACAACCGCGGCCTCGTCGCGAAGTACGCGCGGATGACCGCGAGCGAGCAGCGCGCGGCGCCCTACCTCTGCGACGACGCGGACGTCCTGCTCGTCGCGTGCAACACGCCCTCCCAGCTCGCGAAGGGCGCGGTGCGCACGCTGCGGGAGCAGGGGATCCGGGCCGGGCTCTTCCGGCCCCAGACGC
>JAHWYA010000403.1 GCA_020028115.1 Anaeromyxobacter sp. | reverse complement strand
AGGCGTCGCGGAAGGACCTCGAGGCGCGCCTCAAGGGGTCGCCGGTCGCCCTCATGAGCCACATCTCGCAGGCGGGCGCGACCCTGGGCATCCAGGTGAACGACCTCCGGCCGACGACGGCGCCGGCGGAGGCCGACGGGTTGCGCGAGGAGTCGGTGGAGGTGAACCTCGCCCGGATCGAGCTCGGGAAGCTCGCGGCGCTCCTCCAGTCGCTCGAGCGCGGCGCGGGCGTCGTGCGGGTGCGCCGCATCCGCGTGACGACCCGGAGCGACGACCCGGCGCTCGTCGACGCGACCCTGCTCGTCGCGACCTACCAGCTCAAGTCCTGATCGCGGAGAGGCCATGAAGATCGACTGGAGCCGCCGCCGCGTCGTCGCCGCCTACGCCGCCTTCGCCGTCCTCGCCTTCGCCCTCTCGCTCCGCTGGACGTTCCCGTCCGAGGCGATGAAGGAGCGGCTCATCATGGAGGCGGGGAAGCGCGGCTGGCAGATCGACGTAGAGCACGTCTCGGCCGGCGGCCTCCTCGGGGTCCGCGCGCGCGGGGTGAAGCTCGAGACCGCCTCGGGGCTCTCGATCCCGGTCGAGGACCTCACCGCGTCGCTCCGCATCCTCCCCCTCCTCACCGGCCGCCGCAGCGTCGCGTTCGACGCCGACGTGTACGACGGGCGGATCCGCGGGATCGCGGACCTCACCGGGGACGTCCGCCAGCTCGAGCTCGACGTGCAGGGGGTCGACCTCGGCCGCGCGCTGCCGCTCCGCAAGGCCTCGGGGCTCGACCTCTTCGGCGTCGTGACCGGGAAGGCCGACCTCGCGGTGCCCGCCGCCCCCGACGGGCGGCCGACCGGCCGCGTCGACCTCACCGTGAAGGACGCCGGGATCTCCGGCGGCCAGCTCCCCATCCCGGGGATGGGCGGCGGGCTCCCCTTGCCGAACACCGGGCTCGGGAGCGTCGTCGCCGCGGTGAAGGTCGCCGACGGGAAGGCGACCTTCGAGAAGCTCGAGGCGACCGGCGGCGACGCCGAGGTCCGGACCGACGGCCTCTACTTCCTCGTCCAGCCGCGGATGGAGTTCGCCCCCATCGCCGGCAAGGCGAAGGTGAAGGTGGCCGAGGCGTTCTGGGGGAAGAGCGGGGCGCAGGGCTTCCGCGGCCTCGCGGAGGCGGCGCTCGCGTCGTCGAAGGGGTCGGACGGCTCGTGGAACCTCGCCGTCACCGGCTCCGTCGGGCACCCGCGGGTGAACCCCACCGCGCCCGGGCGCTGAGCTCCGTTCACCGTGAGCGTAGGGGCGCGGAGCGCCCCGGAGTCGAAGGGTTAATTCACCTTGAAGCGGTCGACGCGCTCGGCGAGCGCGCGGGCTCCGGCGCCGAGCCGCTCCGCCACCGACGCGAGCCCCTCGACCGCCGTCTCGTGCTGCCCCGCCGTCTGCGAGAGGTGCTGCAGCGCCTCCCGCACCCGGCGGGTGGCGGTATCGTGCGCGTCCACCGCGCGGCCGATGTCCGCGATCATCCGCTCGAGCCGCCCGAGGCTCTCGATCTGGCGCTTCCCGAGCCCGGACTGGTCCTGCAGCGCGTGCGCGACCTGCTCGACCATCGCGTCGACGCCGCGCGATACCGAGTTCACGGCGGAGACGCTGCGGCCGACGAGCTGGACCGCGCCGGTGACGGCGCGCGACCCGTCCGCGACCGACTCGACGAGCCGGGAGACCTCGCCGAAGGACTGGGCGTGCGCGTCGACCGCCATGCGGATGGCCATCGACGTGTCCCGCGCGTGCACCGTGGAGCGCTGGATGCGCGAGAGCGCCTCAAGCGAGTTCCGGGCGAGCTGCACCCCGTCGGCGGCGAGCGCGTCGCCGCGGTCGATGAGGGCGGCGGTCCCCTCCACGTCCTCGCGCACCGCGTGGATGATGTCGCCGATGGACTTGGTCGAGCGGGCGATCTGCGCGGCGAGGTCGCGGATCTGATCCGCCACGACGCCGAAGGGCTTGCCGTGCTCGCCGGCCTGCGCCGCGATGATCGAGGCGTTCAGGGAGAGCAGGTTCGTCCGGCCGGCCACCTCGGAGATGAAGTCGACCACCTGGTTGATGTCGTCGGAGCGCCGCCCGAGCGCGAAGACCCGGCGGTGCGCGTCGGCGACCGCCGCGCGGAGGCTCTCGATCCCGTGCACCGTCTCCTCGACGACGCCCCCCGCGCGCTCCGACATCTGCGCCACGAGCTCGGCGGTCGCCTCGCTCTCGCCCGCCGCGCGCTCGAGGGTCGACATCGACGCCTTCACGGCGGAGAGGGTATTCCCGGCGTGGCTCGCGAGCGCCTCGAGGTGCCCGAGGCGCGCCTGCGCGTCGGAGCCGGCGGCGCCCAGGTGCTCGACGTCGCCCATCGCCGCCTGCATCGCGCGCTCGAGCTCGCCGCCCTTCTTGCTCACCTCCTCGAACGCCGCGGCGATCTCCGCCATGGCGCGGTTCGTCGCCGAGACGTAGTCGGAGAGCCCGCCGACGCCCTGCGAGACGAGGAGCATCGACCCCTCCATCGCCTCGACCGCCGCCTGCACCGCGACGACGCCCGCGTGCTCGTCCATGGCGCCCGCGCGGACGCGCTCGCCGATCGCGGCGGCCTCCCGCGCGCCGAGCGAGACGCCGGAGGAGGCCCCCTGCACGTCCACGACGAGCGCCTTGAGCCCGTGCGCCATGCGGCGGAAGTCGCCGGCGAGCCGGCCGATCTCGTCGCGTGAGACCGACGGCGGGCTCGCGGTGAGGTCCCCCGACGCGATCAGGTCGGCGGCGCGGCCGAGGGTCCGGAAGGGCGCGGTGATGGCGCGAGCGGCGACCCAGGCCAGGATCGCGGTCGCGAGGTACACGACGAGCGCCGTCGAGAGGACGGCGGAGAGGAACTGGCGGCGCCGCTCCCGCAGCGGCTCCTCCGGGAGCCACGACACGACCGCCGCGCCCCCGGAGACGCGGGTCGAGACGAGCCAGCCGCGGTCGATCCGGGTCGCGCCGGGCGGCACGCCGGGGGCCCGCTGGAAGGGCGCGGCGGCCCCGAACCGCGCGACGACCTCGCCGTCCGGCGAGACGAGCGCGGACGGGGAGCCGGTCACGAGGAACGCGTGCTCCGCGACCTCGCGCGCGGCGCCGGTCCGCGCGCCGCGGACGGAGGACTCCTGCGCCCGCGTCGCCGCCGCGACGTACTCGCGATCGAAGTCGGCGCGGTAGCGGACGTACCCGGTGGCGGCGAACAGGAGCACGCCGATCGTGTTGAGCCCGAAGCCGACCGCGAGGATCTTGCCGCGGACGGTCCCGCGCGCCGGCGCGTCGCTGCGCGCCCCGAGCCGCTCCACCGCGGCGGCGCCCGCCGCGGCCG
>JAHWYA010000040.1 GCA_020028115.1 Anaeromyxobacter sp. | reverse complement strand
GCGCGCACGCCCAGCGCGGCGCCGATCGAGGCCCACGCCTGACGGCGGCGGGGCGCGGACGCCGCGCCCGCCCGCGGGTGACTCCCGCGGGCGGACGTGGTCTCCTGCCCGCCGCATGAAGGCACCGGAGCACCTTGGCACCTACCTCGTGCCGGAGCGGAAGGCGCGCATCGACGAGGTGGTCGCGAGCCGGACGCGGACGCTGACCGTCGTGATGGAGGCGTTCTGCGACCCCCAGAACGTTAACGCGGTGCTCCGGACCTGCGAGGCGTTCGGCGTCCAGGAGCTGCACGCGGTCGAGGGGCCGATGAAGCGCTTCGATCGCAACAAGAAGATCTCGCAGAACGCGGACAAGTGGCTCGACGTGCACCGCTGGACGTCGACGGCGGAGTGCCTCCGGCACCTGCGCGACCAGGGCTTCGCGATCTACGTCACCCACCTCGACCCGGGGACGCGCGCGCTCGGCGACCTGTCGTTCGCGGGGAAGGTGGCGCTCGTGTTCGGCAACGAGAGCCGCGGCGTCTCGGACGAGGCGGTGCGGCTCGCCGACGCGACGTTCGCCATCCCGATGCGCGGGTTCGTGCAGTCGTTCAACGTCTCGGTCGCCGCGGCCATCGCCATCGCGAAGGCGGTGGAGCGCCGGGAGGTCGAGCGGGGGCGCCACGGCGACCTCTCCGAGGCGGAGGCCGCCGCGCTGCGCGAGCGGTTCTACGTGCTCGGCGTGAAGCAGCGCGCGCGGATCGCGAAGGCACAGCACCGCCGGGTCGCGCCTTCGGGCGCGAGCCGGCGCGGAGAACCTCCGCCCGAGCGGTGACGGTTCGCGCTTCGGACCCGCGTGCCCCGTCCGCGCGCGCGGTCCAGGGTCACGCGGCGACGCAGCTCCTCCAGAACTCCGCGAGGTCCGCGGGGAGCGGCGCCTCGAGCGCGACGCGCTCGCCCGTGCGCGGGTGGGGCAGCTCGAGCTTCCAGGCGTGCAGCGCCTGGCGCGGGAGCCGGAGCAGCACGCGATCGTCGTCGGTCAGCGCGTGGCGGGTGAAGCGGTCGAAGATCGCCTCGTCCGGCCCGTAGATCTTGTCGCCGACGAGCGGCAGCGCGGCGTGGTGCAGGTGGGCCCGGATCTGGTGCTGCCGGCCGGTGCGGGGGCGGCAGGCGAGGAGCGTGACCGGCGCGCCGTCCGGCGCGCGCCGCCGCTCGAGGACCTCGAACTCGGTCGAGGAGGGGAGCCCGCCCGAGGCGACGTGCATCCGGACGCGGACCCCGGACTCGCCGGTGATGGCGAGCGGCGCGTCCACGGCGAAGCGCGCCGACGGCGGGACCCCGAGCGCGAGGCCGAGGTAGGTCTTCGCGACCGCCCCGTCCGCGAAGGCGCGCTTGAGGCGCTTCGTCCACTCCGGCGCGCTCCCGCAGGCGAGGAGGCCGGACGTCTCGCGGTCGAGCCGGTGCGCCGGGTCGACCTTCCGCTCCGGGAAGCGCAGGCGCGCCGCGGAGGTGAAGGTGTTCGCCGAGTACCGCGCGGTGGGGTGGACGGGCAGCCCCGCCGGCTTGTCGACGACGAGGAGCGCGCCGTCGTCGTGCACGACGCCGAAGTCGAGGTTCGCCTCGGGCTCCGGCTCGGCGTTCCGCAGGAGGACGAAGGTGAGGCCCGGGACGAGCCGCGTCGCAGGCTTGAGCCGCCGCCCCTCGCACTCGAGCCGGTTCGCGATCAGGTGCTGCACCCGTTCGCGGGAGAGCCGCTGGATCTTCTCCTGCAGGTAGCGGTCGAGCCGCCACCCGGCGTAGTTCGGCTCGACCGTGAAGGAGACGCGGACGACGTGCGACACGGCGGCGAACATTAGCACTTGAACGTGGGATGGCGGCTTGTCACCATCGTCGGCCATGCGCTCGCTCCTCCGCCCGCTCGCCGCCGCCGCCGTCGCGCTCACCTCCAGGACTGCCCTGGCGGAGGGCACGCGCGTCGCGGTGGTGACCCTCGACGCCCCCGCGCAGCTCCAGAACACCGGCCGGAGCGTCGCCGAGGCGTTCGCGAAGAAGGCCGCCGCGTCCGGCTACGAGGTCGTCGGGCCGGCCGCCGTCGCGCAGAAGCTCGGGCGCGACGCCCACGCGGCGCTGGTGCGCTGCGCCGACGACGCGCAGTGCCTCGCCGACCGGGGCGCGAAGCTCGGCGTCGACCGGATCGTGGGCGGGTCGCTCCAGCAGCGCGGGACCTCGTACCGCGTCGCGGTGGTGAGCGCCAACGCGATCACCGGCGCGCGGCTCGGCGGGCTCGAGCGCGAGATCCCGGTCGCCTCGCGGCGGCTGCAGAAGGACGTGGCGGACGCCGCGCCGGCGCTCCTCGAGGGCGGGAAGGAGGCGACCGGCGTGCTGCGGATCGTGACGGACGCGCCGGGCGCGGCGGTCACGGTCGACGACGTGGCCGCGGGCCGGACGCCGGTCGCGAAGGTCGTGAAGCCGGGCCGCCACAAGGTGCAGGTCGCGCTCCCGGGGTACGCCGACGCCGAGGCGGCCTGGGTGGACGTGCCCGCGAACGGCATCGTCGAGCACCGGCCACGCCTCTACGCCATCCCGGCGCGCGACCGGCCGAACGCCTCGCCGACCGAGGGGCAAGGCACCGCGGTCCAGATCTCACGCTGACGGCGAGCCGGCCGTGCGCCCGCGAGCTCGCGGGCGAGACGGCACCCGCGATTTCGCGGGCTTCGCAGACGCCTCACGGGGACGGTTGACGCGATCGATCGCGCCGCGTAGTTTGGCGTCCCGGTTTGGGACGAATCTCCGTCATCATTCCGGCCCGCTTCGGCGCACAGCGGTTTCCCGGTAAGCCTCTCGCCGACCTCGCGGGTAGACCCGTCATCGCTCACGTCGTCGAGCGCGCGCGTCGAGCGCGCGGCGTGGACGTCGTCGCGGTCGCGACGGACGACGAGCGGATCGCGCGAGCGGCGGAGCGGGCGGGTGCGGAGGCGATCGTGACGGGAGAGGCGGCGACGGGGACGGATCGCGTCGCGCAGGCGGCGCGGCGGCTCCGGCCGGCGCCCGACCTCGTCGTGAACCTCCAGGGCGACGAGCCGCTCATCGAGCCCGAGGCCATCGAGGCGCTCGCGGCCGCGATGGTGCCGGGCGTCGTGATGGGGACGCTCGCGCGCCCGCTCGCCGAGGGGGAGCTCGCCCGGCCGCAGGTCGTGAAGGTCGTCACCGACGCCCGCGGCGACGCGCTCTACTTCTCGCGGGCGCCGATCCCGCACCGGCGCGCGGGCGGAGAGAGCCCGCTCGCCCGCGCCCACGTCGGCATGTACGCGTTCACCGCGGCGTTCCTGCAGGAGTTCGCCTCGCTGCCGCCGGGGCGGCTCGAGGTCGAGGAGTCGCTCGAGCAGCTGCGCGCGCTCGAGCATGGACACCGGATCAGGGTCGCCGACACGCGCTACGCGGGGTTCGGCATCGACACGCCGGAGGACCTCGAGCGAGCTCGGGCGATCCTGGCGGCGCGGCGCAACGAGGGATAGGGGAGGGGTCGGTCATGGTGAAGCGCGGCAAGAAGACGAAGTACATGTTCGTCACCGGCGGGGTGGTGAGCTCGCTCGGCAAGGGCCTCGCGGCGGCGTCCATCGGCGCGCTGCTCGAGAACCGCGGCCTCGAGGTCTCGCACCTCAAGCTCGACCCGTACATCAACGTGGACCCGGGCACGATGAGCCCGTTCCAGCACGGGGAGGTCTACGTCACCGACGACGGCGCCGAGACCGACCTCGACCTCGGCCACTACGAGCGCTTCACCAGCGCGAAGATGACCCGGAAGAACAACTTCACCACCGGGCGCATCTACCAGACCGTCATCCAGCGCGAGCGGCGCGGCGAGTACCTCGGGAAGACCGTGCAGGTCATCCCGCACATCACCGACGAGATCAAGGCGGTCATCCGCGAGGCGGCGGGCGGCGCCGACATCCTCATCGTCGAGGTCGGCGGCACCGTCGGCGACATCGAGTCGCTGCCCTTCCTCGAGGCGATCCGGCAGATGAAGTACGACGTGGGCGAGGAGAACGCGCTCTACGTCCACCTCACCCTGGTCCCGTACATCGCCGCCGCCGGCGAGCTGAAGACGAAGCCGACGCAGCACTCGGTGAAGGAGCTGCGCGAGATCGGCATCCAGCCGGACATCCTCCTCTGCCGCGCCGACCGCGAGATCTCGCGGGAGATGAAGGACAAGATCGCGCTCTTCTGCAACGTCGATCCGTCCGCGGTCTTCACCGCGCTCGACGTGTCGTCGATCTACGAGGTGCCCCTCGCGCTCCACGGGCAGGGGCTCGACGACAAGCTCGCCGAGCTCCTGAACATCTGGAGCCGCGCGCCGCGCCTCGAGCGGTGGGAGGGCGTCGTCGAGAAGGTGAAGGCGCCGAAGCAGGGCGAGGTCCGGATCGGCATCGTCGGCAAGTACGTCGAGCTCCACGAGAGCTACAAGAGCCTCAACGAGGCGCTCACCCACGGCGGCATCGCGACCGACGTGAAGGTGAGGCAGGTCTTCATCGACTCGACCAAGCTCGAGGAGGGCGACCTGTCCGAGCTCGACCAGGTGGACGGCATCCTCGTCCCAGGCGGCTTCGGCGTCCGCGGGACCGAGGGGAAGATCGCGGCGGTCCGCTGGGCGCGCGAGAAGAAGGTGCCGTTCTTCGGCATCTGCCTCGGCCTGCAGATGGCGGTCATCGAGTTCGGGCGCGCGGTGCTCGGCCTCGACCGCGCGAACTCCCTCGAGTTCGACGAGAAGACCCCGCACCCGGTCGTCACGCTCATGGAGGGGCAGAAGAGCGTCGCCGACAAGGGCGGGACGATGCGGCTCGGCAGCTACCCGTGCGCCCTGAAGGACGGGACGAAGGCGCGGGAGCTCTACGGGGCCGAGCTCGTGCAGGAGCGCCACCGCCACCGCTTCGAGTTCAACAACGCCTACCGGGCGCAGTACGAGCAGGCCGGGATGGTCTTCGCCGGCGTGAACCCGGACCTCGACCTCGTCGAGATGATCGAGCTGAACAACCACCCGCACTTCGTGGGGTGCCAGTTCCACCCGGAGTTCAAGTCGAAGCCGTTCGCCGCGCACCCGCTCTTCGCGGGCTTCGTCCAGGCCGCCCGCGAGCACCGGGACGTGGCGCGGCGCGGCGGCGGCGCGGCGGTCACGAAGCTGCCGGTCGGCAAGAACGCCTGAGCGTCGCCGGCTCGGCCGGCGGAAAGGCACCACGTGGCATCGGTTCTCGCCCGGATCGCCGGGCACGAGGTCGGCGACGGGCGGAAGCTCCTGCTCATCGCGGGCCCCTGCGTCATGGAGTCGGAGGGCCACGCCCTCGCGCACGCGCGCAAGGTGAAGGCGCTCGCGGAGCGGCACGGCCTCCCGGTCGTCTTCAAGGCCTCGTTCGACAAGGCCAACCGCTCCTCCGGGAAGAGCTTCCGCGGCCCCGGGCTCGAGAAGGGGCTCGCCGCGTTCGAGGCGGTGAAGCGCGAGACCGGGCTCCCGTGCACGACCGACGTGCACGAGACCTCGCAGGCGGAGCCCGCCGGCCGCGTGGTCGACCTCCTCCAGGTCCCGGCGTTCCTCTGCCGGCAGACGGACCTCGTCATGGCCTGCGCCCGGCACGGCCGGAGCGTCTCGGTGAAGAAGGGCCAGTTCCTCGCGCCCCGGGAGATGCGCCACGCGGTCGCGAAGTGCCGCGAGGCGGGGAACGAGAACGTGATGCTCATCGAGCGCGGCGCGACGTTCGGCTACGGGAACCTCGTCGTCGACATGCGGGCCTTCCCGATCATGCGCGAGCTCGGCGTGCCGGTCTGCCTCGACGCGACCCACTCCGTGCAGCTCCCCGGCGGCGCCGGCGACGTGACCGGTGGCGAGCGGCAGTTCGTCGCTCCCCTCGCCCGCGCCGCGGCGGCGGTCGGCATCGACGCGCTGTTCATGGAGATCCACGAGGACCCGGCGACGGCGAAGTCGGACGGCCCGAACTCGCTCGACTTCGACGCGGCGGACCGCATCCTCCGCGAGGTCCTGGCCGTGCGGCACGCGATGGGGCAGCCGTGAGCCCGGCGCGGGCGCTCGTCGCGCGCGCCGCCCGGATCCGGCTCCTCCTCCTCGACGTCGACGGCGTCCTCACCGACGGCCGGCTCTACTACGGCGAGGGCGGCGAGGCCCTCAAGGCGTTCGACGTGAAGGACGGCCACGGGATCGTCATGGTCCGCGATCACGTGAAGCTCGGCGTGATCTCGGGCCGGCCGGGCAAGGCGTCCGAGGCGCGGCTCCGGGAGCTGCGGTTCGAGCACCTCGTGTTCGGGGAGCGCGACAAGCTCGCCGGCTACGCGCGGCTCGCCCACCTCGGGATCCCCGACGAGGAGGTCGCGTACATGGGGGACGACGTGAACGACGTGACGCTGCTCCGGCGCGTCGGGCTCTCCGCCTGCCCCGCGGACGCGCGCCCCGAGGTCCGCGAGATCGTGCACCTCGTCACGCGCGCGCCGGGCGGGCGCGGCGCGGTGCGCGAGCTCTGCGACCTCATCCTGCGCGCCAAGGGGCTGCTCCCCCTGATGTAGACCGACGTGGTCGTCGTCCCGATGGTGACGCCTGCGATATCGCCTATCATGCGCATGAAAGGTATCTTGCGCATGATCGAATTCGTGCGCATGATTCGCGCGTGCTCACGTCGGACTCATCCCGCATCGAGCAGTCGCTCAGAGAGCGCCTGTCCCGAGCATTCAGTGCTGCGGGATGGGAGGTGGGTTCGCCGGTCGACTGGAGTCCCGCGCCGGATCTTCTCGTTTCCCGCGGGAAGCATCGCTACGCAGTCGAGTTCCGCGCGACAGCGGTTGCCCGTCGCCAGTCACTTCAGGCGCTCCTGGCGGACGGAATCCTTCGCGCGCGAGCGCTCGTGCGCGTACGAGGCGAAGGCTGGTCTCCGCTCGCGGTCGTTGCAGCTCCGAACCTCACGAAGGCGACCGCCGAGACGCTTCGAGAGTACGCCCGGCTCGTCGCGCCGGCGGATGCACATGGATGGATCGATGGCGCCGGCCGTATCGAACTGGTCGGCCCGGGGCTCGAACGAATCCGGGATGCCTCGGAGCGTTCTGCCGTCGTGTACGCACGACCCCAGGTCAGCCGCGTCGTTCACGATCCATTCACGGACTTGAACCAGTGGCTGTTGAAGGTCCTCCTCGCTCCGCGGTTCCCGGACGAATTCGTGGGAGGTCCACGGGCGCCCGTGCGAACCGCGAGCGAGCTGGCATCGGTGGCGGATGTTTCCGTCCCGAGCGCTGCGAGGTTCGTCGCAGCCCTGGAAGCAGATCACCATCTCGCAAGAGATCACGAGCTCCGGCTGCTCCGGGTGCCGTCGCTTCTCGAAGCGTGGCGCGGCGCGACCCGGCGCCCCGCGCTCGAGCTGCCGACACGATGGATCCTGAAGCCGCGGGACCCGCAGAAGGCGATCTCCGACCTGGCGCGCGGTCACGTGGAGCACCTCGAACGCCACGTCACCGTTGAAGAGCACGAGGGCTTCCTCGAGCATTCGCTCCAGTGGGGAAGAGGCCCGAGACTCTGCCTGGGACTGTTCGCGGCGTGCGATGCGCTGGGGCTTGGGTTCGTTCGCGGCGTTCCGCGGCACATCTACGTGGAGCGATGGGACGCGGAGCTTCTGCGGAAGTTCGGACTGGCTCCTGCCGAGGGCGCGGACAGAATCGACGTCGTGCTGAGGCGGCCCCGCTTTCCGGAGGCCGTGTTTCGCGCAGCCGTCCGTCGCGATGGAGTGCCCGTATCCGACGTTCTCCAAGCTTGGCTGGACGTCGGTGACCACCCCGCACGTGGTCAGGAGCAGGCAGAGCATCTGTGGAACAACGCCATCCAGAACCACGTGCGGAAGGACGAGTTTGCGTGACGCTCCCGAATCTCGAGGTATTCGCGCGCGCGGCAGAGGCGCTGGACCCCTATCTGCATGCTCTCGTCGTGATCGGAGGCTGGGCTCATCGCCTGTACCGCGAGCACCCGCGTGCCGAGGCGCAGGATTTCGAGCCTCTGTTCACCGAAGACGCGGACCTGGCGACGCCGCCTGACCTTCAGCCCGGCGCTGAGACGATGCGTCAGCGTCTCTCGGCCGCGGGCTTTCGCGAGGAATTCCTGGGCGACGACGTGCCGCCCGTGACGCGATTCCGGCTTGGCGAGGAGCGCTCGACGTTCTACCTCGAGTTCCTCACCTGGCAGACCGGAAGTGGTCGGAAGAGGGACGGGACGACCGATGATCGCACCAGCGTCGCAGGAGTCACCGCACAGAAGCTGAGATACCTCGACATCCTCATGATCGACCCCTGGTCCGTCGATCTCAGGGGCGGCGTCGCCCGTCCGGCGGCACAGAGCATCTCCGTACAGGTCGCAAATCCGGTGGTGTTCCTGCTTCAGAAGCTCCTCGTGCTCGAGAGGCGTACGAGTCCGGACAAGGACGTGCTGTATGTGTTCGACACGCTCCAGCTGTTCGAATCCGAGATCGGAACGCTCGCGGGGCTGTGGGATCGGATCCGGGGTCGAATTCCCCAGCCAGCGGTCGATAAGTTCGAGGACCGAAGGAGACGTCTCTTCACGACGATGACCGACCCGGTCGCGGGCGCTTCGCGGATCGCGGCGAGCTCGGGGCGACCGTCTCCGCCCTCACCAGAGCGGATCCGCGAGCTGTGTGCGTTCGGGCTCGAAACCATCTTCGGGCGCTCTGGCCGGTGACGCGACCCAAGTCGCTCGTACCGATCAGGGCGGCGCCGGCGTCGCATCGCCCGCGCCGGCGAGCGCGGCGCGGACCTCGGGGCGTAGCCCGACCCCGAGCCCGAGCAGCACCCCGCCGGCGAGCCCGCCGAGGTGCCCCGCGTTGTCGATGATCGGCAGCGCGAGCCCGAGGGCGAGGTTCAGCACGACGACCTCGACCGGCGCCCGCAGGAGCATGCGCCGGGCGGGCGGCGGGAGCGATCGGCGGTGGCGCAGCCCGACCGCGAGCAGCGCGCCGACGAGCGCGAACAGCCCGCCCGAGATCCCGACGCTCGGGTGGGGGTTCGTCGCGAAGGACGCGAGCGATCCCGTGAGGACGCCGCCCCAGAGGACGACGAGCATGCGGCGCGCCCCGAGGAGCCGCTCGACGAAGCCGCCCACGTTCGAGAGGACCGAGGCGTTCAGGAACAGGTGGATGGCGCCCCCGTGGACGAGCCCCGCGGTGAGGAGCCGCCACACCTCCCCGGCGCGGATCGCGTCGTTGTCCTTGGCGAGGCGCAGGAGCAGGACCTCCCGCGGGAGCAGGAGCGCGAGCCCGGACACCGCGACGACGAGCACCAGCACGGCGCGCGTCGCCGGGGCGGGCCCGACGAGCGCGGCGTCGAGC
>JAHWYA010000402.1 GCA_020028115.1 Anaeromyxobacter sp. | reverse complement strand
GAGGAGTAGGACCGCTCACGGCCACGTGAGCGTGTAGACCGCGCGCGTCGAGCCCTCGGCCCATTCGACGTCGGCGCGCGGCGCCGTCCCCTTCAGCTCCAGCCCCTCGATCGCCCCGCAGTTGCGGAGGTTGACCGTCCGGTCCCACGCGGCGGCGGGGATGTCCTCGAGCGAGAACCGGACTACCCGGCCCTCGCCGACGACGGCGCCGCGCCGCCCCGCGTGGCGCGTGCTGAGCTCGATGGACGCGAGGAGGAACCGCACCAGCACCTCCCGGTGCCGCGCGAGCATGCCGAGGGTCGCGGTGAGGAGGGGGCGAAACACGGGGATGTCTCGTGCCACCCGCCCGACCTCGCCCGTCACGGCGCGCACCGCCGCGTCGCCGCCGCGCGCGTGGACGGCGCGCAGCATGGCGATCTCCCACGAGAGCGGGAGCCACTCCGACGCGGCCGCGAGGGCGATGCGGCGGAGCGCCTCCTCGGGCAGCGCCGCACGCATCGCAGCGCGGGTCCCGGCGTCGCACCGGATCGCGGGCGAGAGGTAGAGCCGCAGGAGCGCGGCGCGGAGCTCGGGGTCCGGCCGCGCCGCGGCGGCCGGCTCCGGTTCCCGTCGGGTCGTCACTCGACGTCCCAGGTCGTCCCCTCCGGTCCGTCGAGGATCGCGACGCCGCGCGCGAGGAGCGCGTCGCGGATCGCGTCGCCGCGGGCGAAGTCCTTCGCCTTGCGCGCCGCCGCGCGCTCGGCGATCCCGGCCTCCACCTCCGCCGCGTCGATGCCGCGCCGGAGCGCCGCCTTCTCCCGCAGCGCGCGCACGGCGGCCTGCGGGGCGCGCTGCAGGAGGCCGAGCGTCGTCCCGATCTCCCGGACGTCGCGGGCGAACGCGGCGAGCCCGGACCGCTCCTCCGGGGTCCGCTTGCCCTTCCGGTCGGCGAGGACGTTCGCCGCGGTGAACGCCTCGGCCAGCACCGCGAGCACCTGGGGCGTGTTGAAGTCGTCGTCGAGGGCGCGCCGGGCGTCGTCCACGATCCCGCCGGGCTGGCCCGCGGGCGAGGCGCCCGCCGCGAGCCGATCGACCTTCTCGAGCGTCCTGTACAGGTACCGGAGCCGCCGCTCCCCCTCCTGGAGGATCTGGTCGGAGTAGTTGATCGGGTTCCGGTAGTGCGTGCCGAGCAGGAAGAGCCGCATCACCTCGGCGTCGAACTTCGCGAGCACCTCGCGGATGGTGAAGAAGTTGCCGAGCGACTTCGACATCTTCTCGGAGTCGATCTCGACGAACCCGTGGTGCATCCAGTGGCGCGAGAAGGTCTCCGCGGTGCGCCCGTCGCCGACCGCCGCGGCCGACTGGGCGATCTCGTTCGTGTGGTGCGGGAACACGAGGTCCTTGCCCCCGCCGTGCAGGTCGATGGGCGCGCCGAGGTGCGCGAGCGTCATCGCGGAGCACTCGATGTGCCACCCGGGCCGGCCGCGCCCCCAGGGCGACTCCCAGGCCGGCTCGCCCGGCTTCGCCGCCTTCCAGAGCGCGAAGTCGAGCGGGTCGCGCTTCGCCTCGTCCGGCTCCACGCGCGCGCCGGAGAGGAGGTCGTCGAGGTTCCGCTTCGCGAGCCGCCCGTAGTCGGGGAACTTGCGGACCGAGTAGTACACGTCGCCGTTCGCGGCGGGGTAGGCGAACCCCTTCGCGACGAGCGTCTCGATCATCGCGACGATCTGCGGGACGTGCTCGGAGACCTTGGGCGCGACGTCGGGACGGAGGTTGCCGAGCGCGTCCATGTCCTCGTCGAAGGCGCGCGCGAACCGGGCGGCGAGCGCGACGGGGTCCTCGCCGCGCTCGGTCGCGCGCCGGATGATCTTGTCGTCGACGTCGGTGAAGTTCCGGACGTACTTCACCTCGTAGCCGCGCGCGCGCAGGTGCCGGACGACGACGTCCCAGACCACGTAGCTGCGGGCGTGCCCGACGTGCGACCAGTCGTAGACGGTCGGCCCGCAGGCGTAGAAGCGGATCTTCCCGGGCTCGAGCGGCACGAGCTCGCGCTTGTCCGAGGTGAGCGTGTCGTGGAGGAGGATGGGCATCGGGGGGTTCCGGTCGGTCAGGCGGCGAGGCGCTTCACGAGCGCGCGCAGGTTCACGAGGGCGAGGAGCGCGAGGATCGCCGACCCGGCGACCGGAAGCCACTTCCGGCGGGGGCGCTCGCCGTCGCGCAGGACGAGCCAGCCATCGCCGAGCGGCGCGCCGCGCTCGCGCATGGCCCCGACGGCGGCGGCGTAGTCCGGATTGCGCCGCGCGGGGAGGAGGCGCCCCTCGAACACCGGCGGCCCGCCGCGGCCCGGCCGGTCGACGACGAGGTTCGTCCCCGCGATCCGCCCCACCGTGCGCGGCGCGCCGGTGCGCGCCTCGGTGACCGGGATCGCCTGGGCGAGCTCGCCGCGGATCTGCGCGAGCCGGTTCTCCCGCGCGGCGTCGAGGCGGTACGCGCCCGGGCCGCCGAGGTCGATCGGCGCGGGCGACGAGAGGAAGTACGAGACGTCCGGCCAGAGGTCGTACAGGAGCCAGCCGCACAGGAGCAGCGCGACCGCGGCGAACACCGGGTTCCGGGCGAAGAGGGCGGACGCGCGGCGCCTCGGCGGCGGCTCCGGCTCGGCCGGCGCGCGCTCCGGCTCGAAGAACCGCTCCTCGCCCTTCCGGTCGTCCGTCACGGTCCCCTCCGCACGAGGAGCGCCACCGCGTGGGCGGCGATCCCCTCCTCGCGCCCGACGAAGCCCATGCCCTCCCCTGTCGTCGCCTTCACGTTCACCTGGGCGGGCGCGACGCCGAGCGCCTCGGCGAGCCGCGCGCGCATCTCCTCCGCGCGCGGCGCGATCTTCGGCCGCCGCGCCGCGAGGGTCACGTCCGCGTTCCCGACCGCCCAGCCGCGCTCGGCCGCCTTCCGCGCGATCTCGCGCAGGAGCGCGAGCGAGGAGACGCCCTTCCAGCGCGGGTCGGTGTCCGGGAAGTGCCGCCCGAGGTCGCCGAGCCCCGCCGCGCCGAGGATCGCGTCGCCGATGGCGTGGGCGCAGACGTCGGCGTCGGAGTGGCCGAGCAGGCCGTCCCCCTCGAACTCGACGCCGCCGAGGACGAGGCGGCGCCCGGCCGCGAAGCGGTGGGTGTCGTAGCCGACGCCCATCGCGACGGGGGCCTCGACCGCCGCGCGCGCGCGGGCGAGGTCCTCCGGGCCGGTGATCTTGAAGTTGCCGGGCTCGCCCGGCACGAGCGTCACGCCCGCGCCGAGCCGCTCCACGAGCGAGCACTCGTCGGTCGCGCCCGACGCGTCCGCGCCAGCGGCGTCGTAGGCGCGGAGGAGGAGGTCGCGGCGGAACCCCTG
>JAHWYA010000401.1 GCA_020028115.1 Anaeromyxobacter sp. | reverse complement strand
CTTCATCTTCTCCTTCTCCTCGGACGAGCAGAAGATGACCTTGATCGACCGGAACATCTCGTTCTTCTTCACGAAGCGGCAGAACTGCCCGCCGTCCACCTTCGGCATGTTGATGTCGAGGAGGATCAGATCGGGCCGGGTCTGTCGCTTCAGGATGATCGAGGTCGCCTTCTCGGCGTCGGGCGCGTACTGGATCTCGAACCCCTTCGCCTCGAGCTCCTCCCTCAGCAGCCGCGCCACGATCTCGGAGTCGTCGACGATCAGGACGCGGCGGCGCGTCTCGAGCGCGGACGTGATCTTGCCGGCGAGCTCCTCCGCCGGCGAGAGGGTGACCGCGCCGTCGAGCCCCAGCTCGCGCGCCTGCCTGGTGAGCTCGTCCGCCTGGCCGTCGGCCGCGTAGAGGGCCTTGCCGCGGAACCCTCGATCGCGCAGGAGGGCGGCCGCCTGCTTGGCGCGGCTCGAGTCGACGAGCAGCGCGGCCGCGCCCGCGATCTCGCCCGCGAGCTTCGCCGGCTCGCGGTCGACGACCACCTGGTGGCCGGCGGCCTCGAGGGCCATCCCGGTCAGCTGGAGGACGATCTCGCTGTCGAAGCAGATGAGGATCTTCAAATGGCCGTTCCTCGCCCCCCCGAGGCGGGGCGTGCGGGCCGCTCTCGTCGCGTCCCGCGGTTCACCGACGATACCATCGCTTGCCCGGCCGGAGGAGGCTCGGGATAATCGCGGCCGAGAATGCCCGAACCCAGATCAGAGCCCCGCGCGGACGCCGCGCAGCAGGGGACCGCGCCCGATGCGTGGTTCTTCTCGCTCCGGCTCATCGGCGGCCGCTACGCGTTCGAAGCGCCGCTCGTCACCGAGGTGGTGCGGCTCGGGCCGCTCACGCGCTTGCCGGCCGCGCCGTCCTTCCTCCCCGGCGTCTTCACGCACCGTGGCGAGGTGCTCCCGGTCCTCGACATCGGCCAGCTCGTCGGCCAGCCGGCGGTGCCGATCCGCGCGTCCACGCGCGCCGCGATCGTCCACTGCGGGCCGTGGAAGGTCGCCGTGGTGAGCGAGGGCGTCGAGGGGCTCGTCTCCATCCCGCGCAAGAACCTCGAGCCGCCGCCCTCCGAGTCGTCCGGCGTCGCCGAGTTCCTCTCCGCGGTCGGGCGCGACGGGCAGGGCACCGTCGCGATCCTCGACCTGCCCCGCCTCGTCGAGACCGCGCGTGCGCGGGCGGTCCCCGCGGGGAGCGGGCACGCGTGACCGAAGCGACCAGCGAGATCCTCATGTTCCAGGTCGGCCCGCGCGTCTTCGCGTCGGTGGTCTACGACGCGGTCCGGATCGGCAGCGTCCGCGCGGTCGCGCCGGCGGACATCGTGCTCGGCAGCGCGCTCGGGATGCCCTTCGGCCGGGAGCGCGGCATCGTCGTCGCCGGCGACGACGGCGGGAACGAGCGGACCCTCGTCGTCGATCAGGTGATCGGCGTCCGCTCCGTCCCGGAGGAGGACGTGCACCCGCTCCCCGCCTTCGCCGCCGCCTGCCTCACCTCCGGCGCCGTGACCGGCTTCGTCATCGTCGACGACGCCCCGCTGCTCCTCGTCGACCTGCCCACCCTCGTCCGCGAGCGCTCCGGCGCCGCGCAAGCGACCAGCTGAAGAGGCGAAACGACCATGCGCGACACGACCGATCAGGCGAAGAAGGCCACGAAGAAGCCGGCGCCCCGCAAGCGGAACGGCGCCGGCCCGTCCGACGCGGAGCGGATCGTCGAGGTGCTGAAGGCGTTCGCCGTCGGCCAGTACGGCGGGCGGCTCGACGTCGGCGCCTTCGAGGGCGGGCCGCTCCACGACGTGGCGCGGGCGGTGAACGCCACGGCCGACCACGTCGAGGCGGAGATCCGCGAGGCGCGCCAGCGCATCTCGCTCGTGTCCGCCGGCGTCGACGAGGCCATCGAGGCGATGGTCCGGCTCGTCATCCAGGGCGACCTCACCGGGACGCTCCGGCTCGGCGGCTCGACCGTGCACGACCAGGCGCTCACGCCGCTCATCGCCGGCGTCGGCCAGGTGATGGAGACGCTCAAGAAGTTCGTCACCGAGATCCGCGAGGCGGCCCTCCAGCTCTCGACGAGCTCCGCCGAGGTGCTCGCCGCCGCGACGCAGAACGAGTCCTCGACGAGCGCCCAGGCGTCCGCGATCCACGAGACCACCGCGACGATGGAGGAGCTGAAGGGCGCCTCGCACCAGATCGCGGAGAACGCCCAGATGGTGGCGGCCATCGCCGAGCAGACGCTCTCCGGCGGCCGCCAGGGCGAGGGCGCGATCAAGGCGTTCATGCTCTCGATGGAGAAGGTCCGCCACAACGCGGTCGAGGTGGACGACGCCATCGCGAAGCTGTCGAAGCGCGTCGAGCGGATCGGGACGGTGGTCGAGGTGATCGACGAGATCGCGGACCGCTCCGACCTCCTCGCCCTGAACGCCGCGCTCGAGGGCGCGAAGGCGGGCGAGGCGGGGCGCGGGTTCTCGATCGTCGCCGCCGAGATGCGGCGCCTCGCCGAGAACGTCATGGAGTCGACGAAGGAGATCAAGAACCTCATCACGGAGATCCGCGAGGCGACCCACGCCGCGAAGGAGGCGTCGGACGGCAACAAGCGCGAGGCCTCCGAGGGCGAGAAGCTCGGCTCGAACGCGATGCAGAACGTCTCGGGGATCCTCGCCGGCATCCAGGAGACGAGCGACGCCGCCCGGGTCATCCACCTCGCGACCCAGCAGCAGCGCACGGCGACCGAGCAGGTCGTCCAGTCGATGTCGGAGATCGAGGAGGTCACGCGGCAGGCCCAGGCCGGCTCGAAGCAGGCGACCGGCGCCGCGGCGGAGCTCACGAAGCTCGCCGAACGGCTCGCGGAGCTCGTGAAGCGGTTCAAGGTGGAGTAGGCCCCTCTTCCCGGCCTCCCCCGCCGCGCAAGGTCCATGGGCGTCTCCGAAGAGATCCGCCAGAAGCTCCTCCCGAGGTTCCGCGAGACCACCGCGGACCGCGTGGAGAAGATCTCGGCCGCGCTGCTCGAGCTCGAGCGCGGCGCGGCGACGAGCGAGGTCGGGGAGGAGCTCGCCCGCGAGCTCCACACGCTGAAGGGCGAGGCCCGCATGATGGGCTTCGTCGGGATCTCCTCGGTCGTCCACGCCGCCGAGGACCTCCTGAAGGCGCTCCCGGCCGAGAAGCCCGGCGACCGCCTCGACGCGCTCCTCAAGGCGACCGACCAGATCGTGACGCTCCTCGACGAGCCGGCCGACGGCGGCGAGGCGGCGGCGAAGCTCTCGGCGGCGCTCCGCGACCTGATCGGCGGCACCCCGGTGCCCGCGAGGCCGGCCGCGGCCGCGCCGGTGGCG
>JAHWYA010000400.1 GCA_020028115.1 Anaeromyxobacter sp. | reverse complement strand
GCGCCGAGCCCCGCCGCGAGGGCTCGGTCGAGCTCCCCGGCCGCGATGCGCGCGCGCGCCTCCTCGACGGCCGCGGCGTCCCCGTCCGGCAGGCGCTGCACGAGGAGGCCGGCGACGTCGCCGAGCGGCTCGTCGCCGCGCGGCGCGACGGCGAGGCCGAGCGCGGTCGCCACCTGCTCGCTCGAGGTGAACCACCGCCGCAGGTCGCCCGCGAGGTCGAGCTCCTGGAGCTCGACGGCGCTCCGGTAGTGCTGCCCGCCGCCGAGGTCGCGGAGCACCGAGAGGTAACCCGCGCCGCCCAGCGCGGCCCGCGCGCCGCGCGCGGGGTCGCCCGGGAAGTTCACGCCCGCGCGGCGGACGTAGCCGCGGAGGTTTCCGTCCGCGTCGGCGTCGACGAAGAGCCCGCCGAGCGGGCCGTCGCACTCGAGCTGCAGGTTCACGCGGCCGGCGTCCTTTTGGAGGGCGCCGACGAGCGCACCGGCGGCGAGCGCCTCCGCGAACACGCGGGCGCTCGTCGGGTAGAGGCCGTGGAGCATCCGGGCCATGCGCGCCGTGTCGCCCACGCGGACGAAGACGGCGCGGAGCCCGCGCGCTGGCAGCAGGCCGCGGCAGAGCCGGTCGGTCATGCGGGTCGTATACCGCGGCTCCTCACGCGACGCTCCGGATCGTCTCGCGCAGCGTACGGGAGGGCGTCCACCCGGCGTCGCGGGTGAAGCGCGAGCCGTCGACGACGCAGAGGTACTGGATGTGGTCGATCTCCTCCGGCGGGAACCCGGTGAGGCGGGCCTCGAAGGCGCGCCGGACGAGGGGGCGGACGAGGGGGTGGGGGACGGCCACGGGCCGGCGCTCGAGCTCGCGCAGGACCGCGGACAGCGGCACCTCGCCCGGCCCGGTCACGTTGAACACGCCGCGCAGCCCGGTGCGGAGCGCGAGGACGAGCGCGCGGCAGACGTCCTCCTCGTGGATGAGCTGCACCATCGGGTCGAACCCGAGGACGGTGATCGGATGCCGGAGCCGCAGGTAGTTCGAGGGGGCGTTCCGCACCGTCGGGCCGACGATGTTCACGGGCCGCAGGATCACGGTCTCGAGCTCGGGGTGCTTCCACATGAACGACTGCGCGTACATGTCGAGCTCGATGAGGTCCCGCATCTCGCTGAACCGCTCCGCCGCCATGAGCGGCGTCTCCTCCGGGAGGAAGTTCGAGTTGTCGGGGCGCGGCCCGTAGACGTTGGCGGACGAGAGGACGACCACCTTCCGCACGCCGTACCGCACGCAGAGGTCGAGGATCTTGTGCGTCCCCACGACGTTGAAGGAGTGGGCCTCGCTCCGCGGCATCCGGGGGTCGTGCATGATCCCCATGTGGATGAGCGCGTCGATGCGGTGGTGCCGGAACGCCTCCTCCACCTTCGCCTTGCGCAGGTCGACCTGGTGGTGCGCGACGTCCTTCGGCCGCCCGGCGAACGGGCGGCGATCGACCCCGACCACGAGCGCCTCGGTGTGGAGGAGCTTCGCGAGGCCGCGGCCGAGGTTCCCGGAGATCCCGGTGAGGAGGACCGTGCGCGGCATGCCGGGGCCGGCGGGGTCGCCGGCGCCGGCGGCGGGCTCGTCGCCGGGCCGGGCGCTCACAGGTAGATGCTCCGCCGCTCGGCGAGGCCGCGCTCGAGGAGGGAACGCACCGCGCGCTCCACCTCGGACACCTTCCGCTCGAGCTCCGCGTCGTCGTCGTCGGGCGACCCGGTGAACCGCAGCGGCTCGCCGAACCGGATGTGGTACCGCGCGGGCAGCGGCAGGGGGAGGATCGTGGGCGTGATCGGGAACGCCGGCATCCCGAGGAGGCGCGCGAGCGGCTTGAGATCGGCGAGGGCGGGCGCCTGCTCCTCGGCGCCGACCACGCCGCACGGGACGATGGGCGCGCCCGACTCGAGGGCGAGCCGCATGAACCCCGGGCCGAACTTGCGGAGGCGGTAGCGCTCGCTGAACGGCTTGTTGAGGCCGCGGACCCCCTCGGGGAAGACGAGGAGCGCCTCGTCCGCCGCGAGGAGCCGGCGGCAGTTCTCGGGCGTGCCGACGATCTGCCCGCAGCGCGCCATGAAGGTGGAGACGAACGGGAGCGTCGGGACCCAGCGCTCGACGAGCGCACGCGCGACGCGCGGTGGGTCCTTGTCGACGAGCAGCCCGACCTCGATCATCGCGGCGTCGAACGGGAGCTGCCCGGAGTGGTTCGCGACGACGAGGACGCGCCCCTCGCCGGGGACCCGGTCCACGCCGTGGAGCTCGACGCGGAAGTACTTCTTGTAGAGCCACAGCAGCGGCGCGATGGCGGCGACGACGAACTCGACGTCGAGGCCGTACGGGTCGACGCCGTACTCGTTCCGCGGGGGCGTCAGCGTCTCGAGGCGGGCGCGCGTGCCGGGGCCTCCGAGCTCGAAGGTCCAGGCCTTGAGCCGCTCCCGCAGCGCTTCGCCGAGGCCCGCCATCCCCCTCGTCTATCACGGCGCGGGGCGGGCGGAGCCCGTCCTTGAATGGCCGGTCGACCGGGTGGTACGGTCCCAGGACCACGACGTTTTGTCCGCGCCGCACCGGCCACGGATCCCCGCCATGCCTCCGGAGCCCTCCGCCGCCGAGATCTACGGTCGCGACTTCCCCGTGGGCGCCGTGGTGTTCGAGGAGGGCGATCCCGGGAGCCGGATGTACGTCATCCAGTCCGGCGAGGTCCGGATCGTGAAGCGCGTGGGGGCGCGGGAGATCACGCTCGCGCGGCTGGGGCCCGGCGAGGCGTTCGGCGAGATGGCCTTGCTCGAGGGGCAGCCGCGCTCGGCGACCGCGATCGTGGAGGCGACCGCCCGGATCCTCGAGATCGACGAGGTCGCGTTCGGGGATCTCGTCCGCAAGAACGGCGAGATCGCGCTGCGGCTCCTGCGGCGGCTCTCGGCCCGGCTCCGCGAGGCGAACCGCCAGCTCCGCAACTTCCTCTCCGCCGACGCGCTGGGGCGCGCGGTGGAGGTGCTGAAGGCGCTCTCCGGCCCCCCGGACGACGACGGGTTCCGCCTCATCCCGCCGGAGATCGGGCCCGAGGGGCTCGCCATCCGCGCCGGCGCGGCGCCGGGCACGGCCGCGCTCTGGCCGAAGCTCCGCCGCGCGCGGCTCGTGCGCGAGGTCGGCGGGAGCGCGCAGCTCGCGCCGGCCGAGGTCGTCGACTCGTTCCTCCGCTACGTGGACCTGCGCGCGCGCTACCACGCGCTCGCGGCGGGGGAGCTGAGCGAGGCGCCCGACGTGGTGGTGGAGGGGGCGGACGACATCGCCGCGGAGCTCCTGCACGCGCGGCTCGCGGCGGACGGCGAGGTGGCCGACGCCCGGTCCACCG
>JAHWYA010000399.1 GCA_020028115.1 Anaeromyxobacter sp. | reverse complement strand
TACCTGTAAGGTACGTCGAGCAGCGCAGGGCCGAGTCTGCCCGGCGCAGCCAGCCAGCGTGTGCCGCAGCAGCGAATCAGGCCAAGTGGTCTCGGCCTTGGGCTCCGGCGACGCGCCGGCGCCGGGCGACCTCGCCGAGGACCGCCGCGAGCGCCGTCAGGTCCGCGGGCTTGCCGAGGTGGTGATCGAACCCGGCGTCGACCGCCCGGCGGCGATCGTCGGCGGAGGCGTACCCGGTCAGCGCGACGAGCAGGGCGGCGTTCGTGTCCTGGCCGGCGCGGAGCGCGCGCGCGACGCCGTGGCCGTCGAGCCCGGGGAGCCCGATGTCGCAGATCACGACGTCGGGCAGCGAGCGCCTCGCGGTCAGGAGCCCGGCCTCGCCGTCGTACGCGACCTCGACGTCGTGCCCCCACAGCTCGAGCGCCATCCGGAGCGTGTCGGCCGCGTCCTCGTTGTCCTCGATCACGAGCACCCGCAGCGGCGCCGTCGCGGACGGCGCGGCCGCCTGCGCGTCCGCCGCGCGCGGAGCGTCCTGGAGCGGCAGCCGCACGACGAGCTCCGCCCCCCGATCCAGCCCGTCGCTGCGGACGTCCACCGTTCCCCCGTGGAGCTCGACGAAACCCTTCACGAGCGCGAGCCCCAGACCGAGCCCGCCCCGGCTCCGGTCGAGCGTGCCGTCCGCCTGCGCGAACGGCTGGAAGAGCCGCGCGCGCATCGCGGGGTCGATCCCGATCCCCGTGTCGCGCACGCGCACCGCGACCGACTCGCCGTCCCGCGCCGCGGAGACGCTCACCGCGCCTCCCGGGTGCGTGAACTTGATCGCGTTGCTCAGGAGGTTGCCGATCGCCTGCGCGAGCCGGGTGAGGTCGCCGTCGACCCACAGCGGCTCCTCCGGGAGGTCGACGCGGAGGTCGAGGCCCGCCGCGACGGCCGTCGCCCGGTGGTCCTCCGCGGTCCGGCGGACCACCTCGACGAGCTCGACGCGCGTTCGCTGGAGCTGGACCTTGCCGCGCGAGATGCGGCTCACGTCGAGGAGGTCCTCGACGAGCCGGGTGAGGTGCGAGACCTGGCGCTCGATCACGTCGAGGCCGTGGCGAGCCTGCTCGCGCCCGGCGTCCGCGCGGCGGAGCAGGTACAGGCTGTTGCGGATGGGCGCGAGCGGGTTCCGCAGCTCGTGGGACAGCACCGCGAGGAACTCGTCCTTGCGACGGTCGGCCTCACGGAGCTCCTCCTCCGCCTTCACCCGCGCGGTGATGTCGACGAACGCGCCGACCGCCCCCTGGGTGTTCCCGCTCGAGTCCCGTAGCGGCGAGGCGTTCCCGAGCAGGTGCCGGACCGACCCGTCCGCGCGGACGACGTCGAGCTCGCAGTCCCGGACGTCCACCCCCCGCGCGGCGGCCACCTGCACCGGCAGGTCCCGCGCGGCGATCTCGGCCCCGTCCTCCTTCAGGACGCGGTACTCCGCCGCGCGCTCCGCGGCGGGCGCGCTCGCCGAGAGGTTCGCGCCGCCCTCCGCGCCCAGCATCGCCGCGGCGACGCGGTTGCCGGTCATGCGCCGGGAGTCGCGGTCGTGCGTGATGAACACCGCGGCGGGGACCGCGTCGAGGACCGTCTCGAGCTCCGCCGCGCGCGCGAGGGCGCGCCGCTCGCTCACGCGGAGCGCCTCCTCCGCCGCCTGGCGGCGCCGCTCGATCTTCGCCATGTGCGCGGCGTCGCGCCAGGTGAGGAGCGTCACCGAGAGGACGAGGGCGAGGACGAGGAACGAGACGGCGAACACCCCGTCGTACGCGCCCCCGCGGACTCCTCGCGCGATCACCCAGCCTGCCGCGAGCGGGACCACGGTCGAATAGACGAGGGTGCGGCGGGCGAGCCGGGGAACGGAGCCGGAGCCGCGGAGCGCGGAGACGAGCCCCGCGCCCGGCGCCACGAGGAGGACCGCGATCGCGACCGCCTCCAGCACGACCGCGGTGGGGAGCGCGATCCCCGTGATCCGGGCGACGCCGTACAGCTGCCGGGTGCCGTAGGCGTAGCCGACGATCGGCAGGAGCGCGAGGAACGCGGTCCCGAGCCCCAGCGCCTGCACCGCGATCCGCGCCGCGCGGCGCGGGCTGTCCATCCACGCGAGCGCGGCGCCGAGCAGGAGGAAGCTCGTCGATGCGGGCGGACCCATCCGCCCCGGCGCGACGGTTCCCGGCATGCCCGGCGGCTCCGTGAACAGGAGCTGGTCGATGCGAAGGTCGAGGCCCGAAAGGTGCTCGGCCAGCGAGAGGCCACCGACGACGGCGGCCATGGCCGCCAGCGTCCGGGCGAGGCCGTCCCGCACCGGCTCGGCGCGCGAGGCCCTCCTCCACAGCGACACGCCGAGGATCAGGAGGCACACCGCCGTGTTCGCCTTCACGGAGATGCTCGCCCCGAGGTGCGTGAGCCCCGCACGGCCGGTCGCCCAGCCGAGCAGGACCGTCGCGCCGAGCCCGACGGCGGCGAGCGCGATCGCGCGCGCAACCGCCCGGCTGCGCGGTCCGGGTCCGGTGAGCACGCCGGCAGCGGCCTGCATTCCGCCCGAGGGTGTCACGCACACGGTCCGTTCACCAGAGCGGGGGAGCGTGGGGACAGCGCATGCACCCCTCCGGGTGCACGGCTTTGCGGGCGTCGGCGCGATGCCGCGGGCCGGCGGGCGATCAGCGCCGCGGCGGATAGGTGAGCCCGAAGCCGTACGGGAAGAGCGGATCGTACGACGGGTCCCCCGCGTGGGCGCCGAGCTGCGCCGCGGACCGGGGCCAGCCGATCGGGAGCGTTCCGGTCGCGGCCGCGTCGCCGAACAGCACATCTGCGACGCCCTGCCCCTCGCTCCCGGGCAGCCACGCCGCGACGAACGCGCGCCAGCTCGGGAGCTGGTCCGTCACGACGAGCGGCCGGCCAGAGACGAGGACGACGACCGCGGGCACGCCGGATCGCCTCACCGCGTCGAGCGTCTCGAGATCCTCGGCGTCGAGCCCGAGCCCGTCGGTCCGGTCGCCGAGCCACTCCGCATACGGCGTCTCGCCCACGACGACGACCGCCACGTCGTAGGTCCCGTCGATGCCGCGCGCGTCGCGGGCGTGGGTGACCGTCGTCCCCGGAGAGACGGTGTCGCGGATGGCGCGGAGGATCGTCGCGCCAGGGACGAGGTCGCCGCTGCTCCCCTGCCAGCGGACGGTCCAGCCACCCGCCTGGTTCCCGATGTCGTCCGCGCTCTTCCCGGCGACGAAGATCCTCCCGACCGTCCTGGAGAGCGGCAGGATCCCGCCGTCGTTCTTCAGGACCACGAGCGACGCGCGCACCGCGCGGCGCGCGAGGGCGCGGTGCGCCGCGGACCCGATCTCGGCCGT
>JAHWYA010000398.1 GCA_020028115.1 Anaeromyxobacter sp. | reverse complement strand
GCCGGAGCGGGCCCGCGCGCCGCCGGCGCGGGCTGCGGCGCGTCGAGGGCGCGGAGCACGTCCTCCTTGCGGACCTGGCCTCCCGGGCCCGAGCCGTGGACCGCGCCGGCCTCGACGCCGCGCTCGGCCATGAGCCTCCGGGCGGAGGGCGGGGCGCGTGAGGGCCGAACCGACGAGGGCGTCGTGGACGTGGACGTGGACGTGGACGTGGACGTGGTCGTGGTCGTGCCCTTCGACTCCGCGTCGCCTTCGGCACCGCTACGCTCAGGGCGAACGGACATGGGGGTCGCGGTCGCCGTCGCGCCCCGCCCCGCCCCGTTCCCTCGCGCGGCCGGGACGACGCCGCCCGGCATCGGTCCCGACCCGGCCGGCGAGACCGCCTCCGCCTGCGCCGCGGCTCCCTCCTCGAGCTCCGCGAGCACCTCGCCGATCGCGACCGTCTCGCCGGTCTGCTTGACGACTCGCCGCAGCACGCCCGAGGCGGGCGCCGGGACCGCGACCGTCGCCTTCTCGCTCTCGACCTCGACGAGCGGCTCGTCCGCCTGCACCGGGTCGCCCTCCTTCTTCAGCCACGCGCCGACGGTGGCCTGCGCGACCGACTCGCCGAGGGACGGGACCTTGAGCTGGATCGCCATGGCGGGGCTTCCTCTCAGCGTTCCTGCGCGACGCGCGCGCCCGCGCGCGCGAGGCGCGACACCGGCTCGCCGAGCGCCTCGCGCGCGAGCTGCTCCTGCTCGAGCTTGTGCCGGGTGGCGGATCCCGCGGCGGGGGTCGCCGAGGGCGGGCGGGAGACGAGCTGGAGGGGACCGGGGAGTCCCGGGGCGAGCCTCGCCTGGATCGCGTCCCACGCACCCATGTTCTCCGGCTCCTCCTGCGCCCAGACGAGCTCAACGCCCGGGCGGAAGCGGCGGATCTCCGCGAGGACCTCGTCGAGCGCGATCGGGTAGAGCTGCTCGAGCCGGACGAGCGCCACGTGCCGGTCTCCCCGGGCCTGCCGCGCCGCGGCGAGGTCGTAGTAGAGCTTGCCCGAGCACAGGACGACGCGCGTCGTCTCTTCCGGGGTGGCGGCCTCGTCCGCGATGACCCGCCGGAAGCTCCCCTCGGCGAGCTCGGAGATCGGGGAGATCGCCTGCGGGTGACGGAGCAGGCTCTTCGGCGACATGATGACGAGCGGCTTGCGCCACGGGGAGAGCACCTGCCGCCGGAGCGCGTGGAAGTAGTTCGCGGGCGTCGTGAGGTTCACGACGCGCCAGTTGTCGTCGACCGAGAGCTCGAGGAACCGCTCGAGCCGCGCCGACGAGTGCTCCGGCCCCTGCCCCTCCATGCCGTGCGGGAGGAGCAGGACGAGCGCGGAGAGCCGGTTCCACTTCGCCTCGCCCGACGAGAGGAACTGGTCGACGATCACCTGCGCCGCGTTGACGAAGTCCCCGAACTGCGCCTCCCAGACGACGAGCGCCTCGGGGAGCTCGAGCGAGTAGCCGTACTCGAACCCGAGCGCCGCCGCCTCGGAGAGGAGGCTGTCGCGGATCTCGACCGGCCCCTGGCCGCTGCGGAGGTGCGAGAGCGGCGCGTACGGGGTCCCGCGCTCCTGGTCGTACATGACCGCGTGCCGGTGGCTGAACGTGCCGCGCCGCGTGTCCTGGCCGACGAGCCGGATCCGCGTCCCCTCCCACGCGAGCGACCCGAGCGCGAGCGCCTCGGCGGTGCCCCAGTCGAGCGGCCGCGCGCCGCGCACCATCTCGGCGCGCGCCTCGAGCACCTTCGCGAGCTTCGGGTGGACCCGGAAGCCCTGCGGCACGTGGACGAGGGTGTCGCCGACGGCCCGGAGCACCTCCGGCGCGACCCCCGTCGGCGCCTCGGGTCCGCGGCCGAGCGGGCCGCCGCGGTACGCCTTCCAGAACCCGCCCATCGCCTGCGCGCCGGCGGTCACCGCCCGCGCCGCCGACTCCTGGAACGCCTCCTCGAGCCGCGCCCGGTAGCGGGCGGTCATCGCCTCGACGTCGCCGGGCGCGACGACGCCCTCGCGCGCGAGCTCCTCGGCGTAGCGCTGCTTCAGCGTGGGCTGGCGCGAGATGGCCCGGTACATGAGCGGCTGCGTGAAGGACGGCTCGTCGCCCTCGTTGTGCCCGTGGCGCCGGTAGGTCCAGAGGTCGATGACGACGTCCCGGTGGAACCGCTGCCGGAAGTCGACCGCCAGGAGCACCGCCTGGGCGACCGCCTCGAGGTCGTCGCCGTTCACGTGGATGATCGGGATCTGGAGCATCCGCGCGGGGCCGGTGCAGTAGGTGGTAGACCGCGCGTCGTGCGGCGAGGTCGTGAACCCCACCTGGTTGTTCACGATGACGTGGATGGTCCCGCCGACGGTGTACCCCTGGAGCTCGGACATCTGCAGCGACTCGGCCACGATGCCCTGGGCGGCGAAGGCGGCGTCGCCGTGGACGAGGACCGCGACGCTGCGGACGCGGTCGAGATCGGCGTACCGGTCCTGCTTCGCCCGGACGCGGCCCTGCACCACGGTGTCGATCCACTCGAGGTGGCTCGGGTTGAACGAGAGCGAGAGGTGGACGAGCACGCCGTCCGGCGTCTCGCGATCGGACGAGTAGCCGAGGTGGTACTTCACGTCCCCGCCGCCCGCGTTCACGATCGCGGTGTCGCGGAACTCCGCGAAGATGTCGGGGAGCGGCTTCCCGACCACGTTCGCGAGGACGTTCAGCCGGCCGCGGTGGGCCATCCCGATGACGAGGTTGCGGACCCCGTGGCCGAGGGCGCGGTCGAGGAGCAGCTCGAACAGCGGCAGGAGCGCCTCGGCCCCCTCGACGCTGAACCGCTTCGCGCCGAGGAACCGGGTCGCGAGGAACTGCTCGAGGGTCTCCGCCTCGACCACCTTCTCGAGGAGCCGCCGCCGCGCCTCCGGCGGCAGCGGGCAGCGGTTCCCGGTCCGCTCCATCCGCTGCTCGAGCCAGCCCCGGAGGTCGGCGTCGTGCATGTGCGCGACCTCGACGCCCAGGGTCCGGCAGTAGGTCTCCTCGAGCCGCTCGACGAGCTCGCGGAGCGTCCGGTCCGGGCGCCCCTCCGGGTCCGCGCACCGCCGGTCGAGGTCGGCGTCCGAGAGACCGAACGCGGCGAGGGAGAACCGCTCGGCGCGCTGGGTGAGGCGGAGCGGGTCGAGGTCCGCCCGGAGGTGGCCGTACTCCCGGTACGCCGTGACGAGCCGGTCGACCTTCGCCTGGAAGGCGGCGTCGGCGTCGGGCGCCGGCCCGGCGGCCGGCCGGACGCCGTCCGGGCGCCGGGGCTCGAACCGCTCGGGCGCCGGCCGGGCTCCCGGCGTGCGCGGGAGCGACTCGAAGTAGCGCCGCCACGGCTCCTCGACGGACG
>JAHWYA010000397.1 GCA_020028115.1 Anaeromyxobacter sp. | reverse complement strand
CGGCCCGGGCGGCGAGCCGCGCGCGCGCCACCGGATCCCCCTCACGCCGGAGGGCGTCCCCGCGGCGGTCCCCGACGCGCCGCCGGTGTCCATGGTGGTGTTCGTCAGCGACGAGAGCCTGGCACGCTACCCTTGGCTGCCCCCGCGCGTGATCGCGGGGAGCGTCTGGCGCGGCCCCGGCCACCTGCGCGTCCAGGTCGACGAGGCCGGGCACGCCGTGCCGTGGCGGACCGGGCCCGGCTCGGCGCGGTCCTCGCCCGCGATCGACCGTTCGTACGCGCCGCCGCCCAAGCTCGCCGATCCGGAGTAGGGGGACCGGCGATGACGAGCTGGGCGATGGCGCGGCTCGCGAAGGTCTGGTTCCTCGCCGGCATGATCTCCGCCGTCGGCCTCGCCACGCTCGCGCCCGACCTCGGGCGGAGCGGCGGGCCGCTCCACGCGGACACCGTCGCGGAGGTGGGCATCTTCGCGGTCTTCTTCCTGCACGGGGTGGGGCTCACGCCGGACAAGCTCCGGGCCGGCGCCACGCGCTGGAAGGTGCACGTCTTCGTCCAGCTCTTCACGTTCGTGGTGTTCCCGCTGCTCGGCCTCGCGCTTCGCGCCGCGGGCGGCGGCCTCGTCCCGCCCCACCTCATGCTGGGGTTCTTCTTCCTGTGCGCCCTGCCGTCGACGATCTCGTCGTCCGTCGCCCTGACGGCGCTCGCGCGCGGCAACGTCGTCGCGGCCATGTTCAACGCGACGCTCTCGAGCGTGCTCGGCGTGGTCCTCACCCCGCTGCTCGTCAGCGTCGCGGCGGGGGTCAGCGGGGAGCTCTCGATCGCCGTCGCGATCAGGAAGGTCGTGGTCCTCCTCCTCGTCCCGCTCGCGATCGGCCAGCTCCTGCGGCCGCTCGCCGGCGCCGCGTTCGCCCGGCACCGCCACCTGACCGGCCGGTTCGACCGGCTCGTCGTCCTCGTGATCGTGTGGGTCGCGTTCTGCGACTCGGTCCTCGCCGGGCTGTGGACGCGCTACGGCGCGGCGACCATCGCGATGACCGCCGCCGTCGCGGCGCTCCTCCTCGCGATCGTCCTCACCCTGACGCGGCGGGTGGCGCGGCTGCTCCGCTTCGAGGTGGAGGACGAGATCGCGGCGGTCTTCTGCGGCTCGAAGAAGGCGCTCGCGACCGGCGTGCCGATGGCGAAGGCGCTGTTCGGAGCGCACCCCGGCCTCGGGGTCATCGTGCTGCCGATCATGTTCTACCACCAGCTCCAGCTCTTCGTGTGCTCGGTGCTCGCCGAGCGGTACGCGCGGCGGCGCTGAGCGAGCCCCGCGCGCTCGTGCTCGCGGAGCGCGGAGAGCTCGTCGCCGAGCGGGTGCCGTTCCGGACGAGCGCGCTCCGCGCGCTGACGGGACCGGCCGGGCGCCCGATGGACTGGCCGGGCGATCGTGCGTGCGAGCGCCCCGCGCCCCGGCGCCGCCGCGCTCCGCGTACCCGCCGGAGCCGAGCGCGTCCTCCGGACCCATCGTATGGACGGCTGGGGGCGCACACCGGCGCCCGGTCGCGGGGGGCGGCGGAGGTCTCGGATGACTCGCACCCAGGACGCGGTCCGCCGGCACGACCGCCGCCGACGCGGCGCGTGGGCGGTGACCCTCGCCGTGCTCGGGCTGCTCGTCTTCACGTGGCCGTTCGTCCGGACCCCGCTGCTCGACATCGGCCGCTCGTACGCGCACCTCCTCGGTGCGTGGGCCGCCGTCGTCGCCGCGCTCGCCCTGCTCGGCCGTGCGCTCGCCCGGGACCTCGACGCGGACGCGGAGCGCCGGGATGGGTGATCTCCTCGTCGCCGCGGCCGTCGTCACGACGTACGCGGGGCTCCTCGTCGCGGCGGCGGAGTGGGCGGAGCGGCGCGAGGCGCGCCGCCGGCCCGTCGCGGCGAACCGGTTCGTCTACTCGCTCGCGCTCGGGGTCTACGCGACGACCTGGACCTTCTACGGCAGCGTCGGCTTCGCCGCTCGCCACGGGCTCCTGTTCCTGACGGTGTACCTCGGGCCGACGCTCTGCGCCGCGGCGTGGTGGTGGCTCGTCCGCAAGCTCGTGCGGCTGAAGAACAGCCACCGCGTGACGAGTCTCCCGGACGTGCTCGCCCTGCGCTACGAGAAGTCGCAGGCGGTGGCGCTCCTCGCGACCGGGGTGCTCGTCATCGGCCTCATCCCGTACATCGCGCTCCAGCTCAAGACGATGATCGTGACGCTGGGGCTCGTCGCCGGGGCCGGCGCCCGGTTCACGTACCCGGACTCGGGCCGCCAGCTCGGGATCCCGCTGCTCGCGTTCCTGCTCCTCTTCACGATCGCCTTCGGGCTCCGGCGCGTCCGGCCGGCGGAGCGCCACCCGGGCATGATGGTCGCCCTCGCGGTCGAGTCGGTCGTGAAGCTCGTCGCGTTCCTCGCCGCCGGCGCGTTCGTGGTGTGGGGGCTGTTCGACGGTCCCGCCGACGTGTTCCGCTCCGCGGCGCTGACGCAGGCCGCCCCCCGGCTCCTCGGCGAGTACCACGTGACCACCTGGCTCGCGCACCTGTTCCTCTCGGCGTTCGCGGTCGTGCTGCTGCCCCGGCAGTTCCACGTGGCGGTCGTGGAGAACGCCAGCGAGGACCACGTCCGGACGGCGATGTGGCTCTTCCCGGCCTACCTGCTCCTCATCAACGTCTTCGTCCTCCCGGTCGCCCTCGGCGGGCTCGCGCTGAACGGCTCGCCGGATACGGCGGACACGTTCGTCCTGTCGCTCCCCCTCAAGGCGGGGATCCCCGCGCTCTCCTGGCTCGTGTTCCTCGGCGGCTTCTCCGCCGGGACCGGCATGGTCATCGTCGAGACGACCGCGCTCGCCACGATGCTGTCGAACCACGCCGTCCTCCCGGCGGCGGACGCCTTCCAGCCGCTCGGCTGGCTCCGGCGTCACGTGCGCGCGACGCGCTGGGTGGCGGCGGCGGCGGTGCTCCTGGCCGCGTTCGCTTACGAGCGCGCGGTCGGCGCGGCCTACGACCTCGCGGCGATCGGCCTCGTCTCGTTCGCCGCGGTGCTCCAGCTCGCCCCCGCCCTCCTCGGCGGGCTGTTCTGGGCGGGCGCGAGCCGGACCGGTGCCCTCGCCGGCATGGGCGCGGGCTTCGCGACGTGGGTGTACACGCTGGTCGTGCCCGTCCTCGCGCGTACGGGGTGGCTCCCCGCGTCCCTCGTGACGGAGGGCCCCTTCGGCGTGGAGTCGCTCGTCCCGGAGGGCCTCTTCGACGTGCACACCGACTCGATCACGCACGCGGTGCTCTGGACGACCATCGCGAACGTCGGCGCGTTCGTCGCGGGGTCGCTCCTCTTCCCGGCGCGGCGTGACGAGGAGTCGCGCTCCGAGCGGC
>JAHWYA010000396.1 GCA_020028115.1 Anaeromyxobacter sp. | reverse complement strand
AGCTCGCGCTGGGCGGCGTCCGCGTCGGCGGCGAGCTGCTTCGCGCGGGCGCGGCGCTCCTCCGCCTCGGCGAAGAGCCGCTCCGCGTCGCGGCGGAACCGCCGCGCGACGAGGTCGTGCTCCGCGGCCACCAGCGAGCGCTCGAAGCTCTCCGCCCAGGCGGACTCGACGTCGTCCCAGAGCCGCGCGCGCTTGCGGTCGGCGGCGCCGTACTCCGCGGCGAGCGCCTCGCGCTGGCGCTCGGCCTCGCGGATCCCGGCCTCGAGCGGCTCCTTCGCGCGCGGCCGGTCGCGGCCCTTCGCCTCGCGGCGCTCCTCGAGCGCCTTCTCGGCGCCCCCGAGCCTGACCCAGAGATCGGACGTCCGCGTCCGCTGCTCCTCGTACTCGCCGACGAGGGCGAGCGCGTGGTTCTCCTCGCCCTGCGCCTCCGCGCTCCAGCGGGTCCCCTCGTCCTCGGTCTCGCCGGACCGCGTGAACGCGTCCACCGCCGCGCGCTGCGCGATCTCGGAGCGCAGCGCCATGAGCTCCGCCTGGGCGACGAGGTCGGCGTGGCGCAGGCCGGCGTCACGAACGGCGGAGGCCGCGCGCTGCCACTCGCCCCACCACGCCGTGAAGGCCGTGCTCTCCAGGAGCTCGCGGAGATCCCCGAGGCGCACCGACTTCATGAGCGGCCACTCCTCGCTCTCAGTTCACCGGCTGGAAGACGAACGGGTACTCCACCGTGACGGGCCCCGAAGGGCGGAACTGCGTGCGCCAGGAGCGCATCGTGTTCATGATGCACGCCGCCACCTCGGGCGCGCCGAGGGAGTTCTGGGCCGTCGAGACCTCGGACAGCGCCCCGGTCTCGAGGATGGTGAAGCGGATCGAGATCTTCCCCTTCAGGCTGGGGTTCCGCTTGAGGGCGTTCTCGTAGCAGGCCTTGATGAGCCCCATGCGCGCGCGCACGAAGGCGCCGAGCTTGCCCTGATCGATGTCGGAGGAGTCGACCTCCGCCTCCTCCGCCGCGACCGAGCCGGAGACCTTCACCTCGGTCTTCGTGCCGAGGCCGACCTTGCCGCCGCCGGTCGTGGCGAGGTCGCCGATCGACGCGGTGCCGCCCTCGCCGCCGCCCTTGCGGCCGCCGCCGGCGCCCGGATCCGTCGCGACCGCGACGCCGCCCGCGCCGGAGAGCGCCGAGGCCACGTCGCCCATGCCGCCGCCGGTGCCGAAGACGTCCGCGACGGCGCCCGACCCGGTGCCCGGGCCGAGGGCGCCGAGGACCTTGAGGAGGCCCTTCGACTGGACCGCCTTCGCGACCGCCGCGGCGCGCGCGGCCTTCTTCTGCGCGACCTGCTCGGGCGACTCGGACTTCTTCTCCTCCGCCCTGTCCGCCTTCTGCTGCGTCGCGACCTCGGCCTTCTTCTCCTCCTTCTTCTCCGGAGGCTTCGGCATGCGGTCGGGGATGAGGACCTTCGCGTAGCGGTCCGGGATCTCCTCGAGCGTGACCTCCTTCGGGAGCTCCGTGTTCGCGAGCGCGATGTACGCGCCGGAGTGGAGCGCGAAGGAGACCACGAGCACGCCGATGAACAGCCGGTCCATGCTCTTGAAGTGCGCGCCCTTCGCCTCCTTCGGGAGCGCGGGCTTCGGGCCGCCGGCGGGGGGCGAGACGAACTGCCAGAGGAGCGTGATCTCGCCGACGACGAGCTTGCCGCGCTGCTCGGCGGTCACCGCGACGGAGCAGAGCTTCCCGGACTGCTTCGCGACCCCCTGCGAGACCAGCGCGGCGAGGTCGGTGGAGCCCTTCGGGCCCTGCACCTTCCCCTCGGCGCCCTGCTCGAACTGGAGGACGTACCGGTCGCCCTGGAACGCGAAGACGACCACCGACTCCGGCGCGTTCGCGAGCGGGACGACGATCGTGTTCTTCGCGCCCGTGCCGAGCGTGACGGCCTGGCGCGCCGGGAGCACGCGCTCCTCGACGATCTTGCCGGCCTGGATCACGCCGATCCGGAGCACCTTGTCCTGCTGAGCCGCCATCGCCGTCCTCTGCCTCCTCGAAGCGCCCGCCAGAACCTAGAAAGGCTCCTTCTCGACGGCCCTCGTCACCTTCGGGAGCAGCGCCTCGGAGCGGTCGAGCTCTCCGTAGTTCAGGTTGGCCCGAGGCATGAGGAACATCGCCTGGGGCTTCTGGATCCGGCCCTCGACCTTCATCTCCTCGAGCCGGAGGATCTTCCGCGGCGCCTGCTTCTTCTTGTCGGCTGCGCTCTGCGCGTGCGCAGGGACAGCGACGATGGTTAGCACGGCGGCCGAGAGCGCCACAAGCACACGGGAAAAGGTCACTTGTCTCCCCTTTCCGCACCCGGTTTGACTCCGGTCGAGACCGGGGTCGGGTCCAACGGTGACGTGGACGTGGACGTGGACGTGGGCGTGGACGTGGTCGCGAGCACGGGGTCCGGAGTCGCCGTCGCGGTCGGAATCGCCGTCGAGCTCGCGCCTGCGGGCTCGAGCGCCGCGCGGCGGGCGGCCTCGGCGCGCTCCGCCTCCTCGCGGGCGAGCCGCTCCTGCTCCGCCTTCTTCGCGGCGGCCTCGGCCTCCTTGCGGGCCTCGTCCTCCTTCTTCTTCGCCTCCGCCTCGCGGCGGAGCCGGTCGCGCTCCTCGCGGGCGAGCCGCTTCTTCTCGCGCTCGATCGCCTTCGCCGCGTCCTTGCGGTAGTCGACGATCTTCGGCTCCTTGCCGCCCTTCTGCTCGTACGTGTCGAAGAACGTCACCGCTTGCTCGAGCCGCGCGAGCGCGGGGAGCCCGGGCTTCTCGCCGTCGAGGTACAGCACCGCGAGGTTGAAGTGCACCTCGGTGAGCGACGGTTCGAGCTCGAGCGCCTTCCGGTAGGCCTCCTCAGCCTTCTCGAACTGCTGCGCGCCACGGTAGGCGTTGCCGAGGCCGAGCCACACCGCGGCGCTGCTCGGCGCGTGGCGGACGGCGGCCTCGAGCTCCACCGTGGCGCCCTGGAAGTCCTCCGCGTCCGCGAGGAGCGCGCCGTAGTTGGCGCGCGCCTCCGGGTAGTCGGGGCCGAGCGCTGCCGCGGTGCGGAAGTCCTCGAGCGCCTGCGCGCGGTTGCCGAGGGCGAGCTCCACGAACCCGAGCCGGTTCCACACCGTCGGCTCGCGGTCGTCGATGAGCCTGGCTGCTCGGCCCCGGCGAGATCCCCCTTGCGGATGGCGAGCCGCACGAGGCTCCGCGCGGCCGGTCCGAACCCCGGGTTCTCGTCGAGGATGCGGCCGTACAGGACCCGCGCCCCGTCGAGCTCGCCGAGCCGCTCCCGCAGCACGGCCGCGTTCACGCCGGCGTGGGCGAGGTCGGGGTCCGAGTCGTAGGCGCGCTCGAACGTCGCCGCGGCGCGCGCGAGCTCGCCCTGCGCCTCGAGGTGGAGCCCCTCGTGGAAGAGCTGGCGCGCGATCGCGCTCTCCTCGGGCGCGGCGCGCATCCGCGGCGGCGCGGGCTCGGTCGGACTCGGCCCCGGCGTCGCGGTCTCGGTCGCGGTCTCGGTCGCGGTCGAGGTCGACGTCGAGGTCGGGTCGATCGCGGCCGCGGCGGGCCCCGCGGCGAGGAGCAGGGCCACGACGGCGGCGCGCCCGCGGAACGCTTCGAGGATGAGGAGTCGCCGCGCCATTCGTTCTAGAGCCCCTTCAGCCGTCGCTTCGCGTCCGCGACCTGCCCCTTCGCGTCGGGATCGGTGACGATCGCCTCGAGCCCGGCCGCAGCGCCGTAGGCGGCCTTCGCCTGCGCCTCGAAGATCCGCCCGGCCCGCACCAGGGCGCGGGCGGCGATGGACGGATCCGCCTTCGCGCACCGCTCGTCCCTGCCTAAGGCGAGGTACCGCGTGGCCGCGTCCGCCGCGCGGTCCGCGACGTCGAGCTCGGACGCCACGTTACGGAGCGCGAGGCAGCGGCTGGCCGCGTCGGGCCAGCGCCGGAGGTAGCCGTCGTAGAGCGCCGCGGCGGCGGCGTGGTCGCCGTGGCGGGAGCGGAACGCCGCGAGCCGGAGGACGTCCTCGCCCGCGAACGCCGCGTCGGGGTGATCGCGCAGGAGCTTCTCGCGGATCGCCGCCGCCTTCGCGCCCTGGGACGCCTGGTCCCACGCCACGGCCGCGTTGTGGAGCGCGCTCGCCACGTCGGGGGCGCCGGCCTCGGCCGCGGCGGCCTCGAAGGCCTGGGCCGCGTCGGCGGGCTTCTGCTGCTTCAGGAGCTCCTCGCCCTGCGCGAACCGGCCGCCGGACCGGGCGCGGCCGAGCGCCTCGACCACCTTCGCGAAGCCGGGCTTCCGCTCCGCGGGCGCCTTCGCGGCCTCCGCCTCGGCCCGGGCGCGGAGCCGCTCGACGGCGGCGAGCTGCCCGGCCCGGTCGCCGCGCACGCCGTAGGTCGCGAGGTAGAGCGGCACCGCGCGATCGAGCAGGTCGGCGTCCGACGGCCAGCGGTCGAGCGCAGCGTCGATCCGCCGGCGTGCGTCGTCGACCTCGCCGTGGGCGTACTGCACCTCGGCGGCGACGAGGGCGATCTCCGGCCCCGACGGGCGGCGCTCCGGCGCGGCACGGCCCAGCTCGGGATCCGCGGCCGCGCGGGCGAGGTAGGCGTCGGCGGCCTCGACGACCCGCTTCCACGCGGGCGCCGGCGGGCGGGGTCCGTCCTTCCGGTCCGCCCCGAGGTCGAGCTTCTCGAGCTGGCCCGCGCGGACGGCCGCGTTCGCGGCGCCGATCGCGGCGATCGCGGCGAAGCGGGCTCCCGCCGCGCGCGCCGCGTCGCCGGCCTCGGCGTCG
>JAHWYA010000039.1 GCA_020028115.1 Anaeromyxobacter sp. | reverse complement strand
AGCGCCCAGGAGAGCGGCGAGAGCAGCCAGTCGAGCACCTTCGAGAGGGCGAGGAACACGCGCGGATGATACCGCCCCGCCGCGTCCGCGCGGCCACGCGATCGTGTCCGCGGGGCCACGGCCGGGCGGGATCTCGCGGCGTTCCGGCGGTCGCGCGGCGGGCACGCCCGCTGCACTCGTGGTCCCTCGAACCCGCAACCGAGGCCCGCATGAACCGCACGCTCCTCCCGCTCCTGCCGCTCTCCCTGCTCGCCGCCGTCGTCGCCTTCTCCGCCTGCTCCCGGCCGAAGGAGGGCGAGGCCGCGACGCACGTCATCCCGCCCGCGATCCTCGCCCCACCTCCCGTGGCCATGGCCCCCGCCCCGCCGCCCGCCGCGGAGGAGCCGCCGAGCGCCGAGGAGATCGCCGCCTTCGAGCGCCCCGTCGCGAAGTGAGGGCGGCAACCGCGGGCGATCCGTGCGAAGCTCTCGCCTCGCATGGAGTCGCTCGGCCGGCTCAACGCCCGCATCTTCGTCTACGTCCTCGAGCGCCTCCCGGCGGCCGAGGACGGCTGGACCTGGACCTTCCGCGCCGCGCCGGACGCGCCCGCGCAGGTGGTCGCCGCGGCGCCGCTCACGGTGGACCCCGGCGCCGCCGCCGTCCTCACCCTCGGGAGCCTCGGCGGGCGCGTCCTCGTGACGCTCACCGACGCGGAGCCCGCGCGGATGGCGGCGCTCCTCGCGCGCGTGGAGCGCGAGGCGCCGGCGGGACCGAGCGCGCCCGCCGACGTGGCGTTCGCGCTCGAGGACCCCTTCCTGGCCGAGCACGGCCGCGCGGGGGTCGCCCTGCTGCCGCCGTCGGTCACGCGCTTCTTCCCGCGCCTGCCCGACGCGGTGCGGTTCGAGGACGACGCGTTCGCGATCTCCGCGGCCGTGTTCCTCTCGACGGACGAGCTCTCGCTCGCCCGGGAGCACGGCGTCCAGGCGCTCGCGGAGCGGTTCCACGTGGCGGGCCGGAACCTCCTCCGCTTCGCACACCGCCCGCGCTGACGCGCTCATACGGGGGGACGCTCGGCCTCGCTGCCCTGATCGGCGGGATCAGCGCGCAGGCGCGGGGGTCACGATCGCGGCCGCCTCCGCCGGCTTCTCGCCTGGCGGGTCGACGAGCTTCGGCGCCTCCACCGGCGCGGCGGGCGGCCCGGCGTCCTCCTCGACCCGGATCCCGCGCGCGGCGAGACGGGCCTGCCGGAGCATCGACGTGAGCTCGTCGACGTCGCTCGAGATGGTCAGCCGGAGCTGCACGTCCCGGTAGGTCACGCCCGGCTCCGGGTGCATCGGCAGGTTCACGCGCTCCGTCTTCCACACCGTCTTGCGCTTCCCGGTCCCGCGGAACACCACGTCCACCTTCGGAACCTCGTCGAACCGGAGCGCCTTCGCGCGGACGGTCGCGACGAGCTCGATCTCCGGACCCGCCGCGGCCGGGCCGGACGGCCCCTGCGGCGCGGCCTCGCCCCCCTCCGGCGCGTCGCTGCACGACAGCGCGACCGCGAGGGCGATGAGCGTCGGGTCGTCCGCGAGCGGCATCGCCCCGCCACCGTCGGCGTGCGCCGCCGGGGTCGCCGACGTCGCCAGGAGGAGGGCCGCCGCTCCCGCCAGGCACCCCTTCGAGCTCGTCATGTCGTGTGGCTCCGTCGCCGCGTACGGCCTGCGGCAGGGCGACGTTCGCCACGCCGCTTGCAGCCGGCCACGCTCCGCGCCGGGCGTGCCCCGCCCGGCGGGTCAGAGCCGGTACGCAAAGCCGGCCTGCACGAGCAACGAGGTCTGCGACAGGCCGCCGAGGTACGGCTCGACCCCGAGCCCCGCGCCCAGGCGCATGCGTGGGGTCGCGTCGAGCCACGCGCCAGCGCCGAGGTGCACGGCGAGGCCGCGGTCGGTCCGGTGCTCGACGCGGCTCCCGAGCGCGAACCCGAAGTCCCGGCGCACACGGGACCCGGCGTGGTACAGGCCGGCCGCCCCCTCCGCCCAAAGCCCGAGGCGCGGGCGCGGGAGCAGCGTGATCCGCGGCCCGCCGACGGCGGTCAGGACGTTCGCGGTGGTGGTGCGCTCGGCGATCGGGTCGTGGTCCGTGCGCGAGAGGCGCGCCCACCCGACCGACACCGCCCAGGACAGCCGGGCCCGCGGCGACAGGTCGCGCGAGGGGATCTCGAGCAGTGCCCGGAGCGTCGGCCCGCCCGAATGGCCCTGCTCATACCCGGCGAGCATCCCGGCGCGGATGCCGCCGTCGTCGCGCGGCACGCGACCTCTGGCGGGGGCCGCGGCGCCGGGAGGAGGGACGGGGGCGAAGGCTTCGCCGCCGGGGGCGACGATGGCCGCCGGGACGACCCCCTCGCTCGCGGGCTCGGCACCCTCGGGGGGAGGATCGGCCGGCTCGCCCTGCGGGGCCGCCCGTGCCCCGCTCGGCGCGGCGCACGCGACCAGCACCGCGACGACCGCCGTCCACCACCTCGTGCGTCGCTCCATTCGGGCCCCGCCTCCCGCACGCGCGGTGCGGCAGCGGGACCTTCGCCACGGAGCGGGGGGCCGGCCACGCTCCGCGCCGGTGGTGGACCCACCGCGGAGCGTGCACTTCCGGGGCCCGGAGAGAGCGACGCCCCGGGCGCTCTCGCACCCGGGGCGTCGAGGGACGCTGGGGGCGGCGGGCTACAGCTTGAACATCGCGCCGACCTGGAAGAGGAAGGTGTTCTGGCTGCCGCCGATGCCGTTCGCGGCGTAGCCGTAGTCGCCGAACACCGGGTCGAGCTCGATCATCGCGCCGAGCTTGAGCTGCGGGTTCACGAGGTAGAAGGCGCCCGCGCCGAGCCGCATCATGATGTTGAGGGAGCTGTCGGACGCGGAGAAGGTCTGCCCGAACACGTTAGCTTCGTACTTCATCGAGACGTACGCGAGGCCGAGCCCGGCGTCCCCGAACACCTCGAACTGCGGGTTCAGAGGGAGGGTGAACCGCGCCGCCGGGACGATCTTGACGACGTTCGCGGTGAGGTCGCCGAACGGGACATCCCAGCTCAGCCGCGAGTAGCCGAGCGAGCCGACGAAGGAGAGCTTCACCTGCGGGCTCAGCTGCTGGAACGGGATCTCCCCGTCGACGCGGAGCGAGAGGCCGGAGAGGTCATCGGTCTCGTAGCCGATGAAGCCGCCGACCTGCAGCCCTTGCAGCTGGCCGCCGCCGGAGGACGAGGCGGCCGCGGGCCTCGCGGGTGGCGGCTTGCTTGCGCCCGGCTTGGAGGGTGCGGCGAGCGCGGCGGCGGGGACGAGGAGCGCGACGGCGACGAGCGAGCGGAGCTTCATGATTCCTCCCTGCGTGGTTCGATTCGAAGAGTGCCGGTTCGTCGGGGATCAATACACGACCCGGGGTTCCTCTTCCAAGGGCTGCGTGGCGCCCGCGGTCGTCGCGCACCCACATGCGCCGCGCCGGGCTGCGCGCGCCGCACGTGGACGCGCCGCGGGATCGGTGCTTTCCTCGGCGTGAGGAGCGTCGCCGCATGAGCGAGGAGCGGAAGGAGCCTGCCGAGGTCCGGCGCGTCCGGGGGATCCGGAACCTCGGGATCATGGCGCACATCGACGCCGGCAAGACGACGCTCACCGAGCGGCTCCTCTTCGCGGCGGGCCGGACGCACAAGATGGGCGAGGTCCACGAGGGCGCCGCCGTCATGGACTGGATGGAGCTCGAGCGGGAGCGCGGGATCACCATCACCTCCGCGGTCACGAGCTTCGACTGGCGCGGCCACGAGCTGCACCTCATCGACACGCCGGGCCACGTCGACTTCACCGTCGAGGTCGAGCGGTCGCTCCGCGTCCTCGACGGCGCGGTGGCGGTCTTCGACGCGGTGAACGGCGTCGAGCCGCAGAGCGAGACGGTCTGGCGGCAGGCGGACCGCTGGCACGTGCCCCGGATCGCGTTCGCGAACAAGATGGACCGCGCCGGCGCCGACCTCGGCGAGACCCTCGCCTCGATGCGCCGCCACTTCCCCGACCACGTCGTCGCGGCCGTGCAGCGGCCCATCGGCGCCGAGGCGGGGTTCGAGGGGATCGAGGAGCTCGTCGCGCGCCGCCGGATCCGGTTCCCCGATCCGGAGGACCCGCGCGCGCTCGCGGTGGAGGAGGGGCTCACGCCGGCCGGCGAGGCCGACCGGCAGGCGCTCGTGGCCTCCCTCGCGGACCTCGACGACCCGATCGCGGAGCTCGTCCTCGCGGATCGCGAGCCGGACGAGGCGGCGCTCCGGGCCGCCATCCGGCGCGCCACGGTCTCGGGCCGGTTCGTGCCGCTGCTGTGCGGCTCGGCGCTGCGGAACAAGGGCGTGCCGCAGGTCCTCGACGCCGTCTGCGACTGGCTCCCCTCGCCGCTCGACGTGCCGGCCCTCACCGGCGTGAACCCCCGCACCGGCGCCGAGGAGGTCCACCCCGCCGACGACCACGCGCCGCTCCTCGCCCTCGCCTTCAAGGTCTCGCTCCTCGACGAGAAGCGCCGGCACGTGTTCGTGCGCGTCTACTCCGGGCGGATCGCCGAGGGGGACGAGGTGTGGAACGCGGACCTCGGCAAGGCGGAGAAGGTCGCGCGCGTCCTCCTCATGCACGCGAGCCAGAAGAAGCGCGTCCCGTCGCTCGGCGCGGGGCACATCTTCGCGGTCGTGGGGCTGAAGGAGACGCGGACCGGCGACACGCTCTCCGACCCGGCCCACCCGCTGCGGCTCGGGGGCATCGCGCCGTACGAGCCGGTCATCTCGCAGGCGATGGAGACCGCCTCGCTGCGCGACCGCGATCTCCTCCTCGAGGCGCTCGCGCGGATCGCCGACGAGGACCCGAGCTTCCGGTTCGGCGACGACCCGGAGACGGGGCAGCTCCTCGTCTCGGGCATGGGAGAGCTCCACCTCGAGATCGTCGCCGAGCGGCTGCGCCGCGAGTTCAACCTGCCGGTGCGGACCGGGGAGCCGCAGGTGCTCCTGCGCGAGGCGCTCACGGCCGACGCCGACGGCGAGGGCACCTTCGAGCGAGAGATCGACGAGGCGCCGGTCTTCGGGCGGGTCCTCGTCCGCGTCGCGCCGCTGCCGCGCGGGACCGGCATCCGGTTCCGCTTCGCGCCCGAGGCGGACGCCCTGCCCTTCCTCCGGGACGAAGCCCGGCGGCTCGTCGAGGAGGGCGCGCGCGAGGCGGCCGAGGGCGGCGTGCTCGAGGGCTACCCGCTGCAGGACGTCGAGGTCGTGGTGACCGGCGCGGAGTGGCGCGAGGGCGCGTCGCGCCCGTTCGCCTACAAGGTCGCGGCGGCGGACGCGGTGCGCGCCGCGGCGAAGCGCGCTCGCCCGGTGCTCCTGGAGCCGATCGTCCGCGTCGAGGTGCTCGCGCCGGGCGAGAGCCTCGGCGCGGTGATGAACGGCCTCGACGCGCGGCGGGGGACGATCCTCGACGTCGCCGAGCGCGGGACCGCGACGCGCCTCGTCCAGTGCGAGGCGCCGCTCCGCAGGATGTTCGGGTACGCGACCGAGCTGCGCTCCGCGACCCAGGGGCGCGCGGTCTTCACGATGCGCTTCGACCGGTTCGACGTCGCCTGAAGACGAAGCAGCCCCGGGCGCGGACGCGCCCGGGGCCTTCGCGCGGCGTCACGTGCCGGAGGGCGTCAGCGGTGCCCGGCGAGCGCACGGGCGCGCCGCCGCCGCACCGCCACGAACGCGATCGCGGCCACGAGGACCGGCGACCCCACGACGCCGGCCATCAGGGCGACCGTGACGAGCACGATCCCTCCGGCGACGAGCGCCGCGCTGAAGAGCGCTCCGCCGATGAGCTCGAGGACGTGATCCACGAGGCGCGGGTTGATGGTCGGCGAGATGGTCCCCGCCTCGAGCTCGATCGCGGTCATGTCGGGCATCCGTTGAGCCTCCCCGCGTACTCGCGCACGCGGCAGCACGGTGTTGCCCTCGTTGATACGCATTCGCATCGCGCAACGCGATGCGACGAAACGTCGCGAACGTCAGCAAAATCACATGGTTAGCTTCTCAACAGTCTTGATCGGCATCACATTGACGGGGAACGGCGGGACCTGTTTCCCGCGTACGTCCCGCTTCGTGGACACGCCGAGTCCACCTGGAGCGATCCGCTCCACATGCCGCACGGGGTAGCCGCCCCGGGTACGAAACGACGCAGCGAGCGCGCATTTCGGGGGAGCTTCGCGCCAGAACGCCCCAACAGAAAACGCCGCCGGCGCGGGCCGGCGGCGTGGAGGCGACGGGGCGGAGCGCGACCTACGAGAGCCGCTTCAGGATCTCGTCCGTCATCTGCGTCGTCGTGAGCGCGCCGCCGAGGTCGCGCGTCCGGCAGCCCTCGGTGATCGCACGGTCGACGGCGTCCTCGATGACCTTCGCCTCCGCCGTGAGCCCGAGGGAGTGGCGCAGCATCATCGCCGACGACAGGACCGTGCCGACGGGGTTCGCGATCCCCTTCCCCGCGATGTCCGGCGCCGAGCCGTGGATCGGCTCGTACAGCCCGGGCCCCTTCTCGCCGATGGAGGCGGAGGGGAGCATGCCCATCGAGCCGGCGAGCACCGACGCCTCGTCGGTGAGGATGTCGCCGAACATGTTCTCGGTCACGACGACGTCCATCGTCGCCGGGCTCGTCACGAGCCGCATGGCGGCCGTGTCGACGAGCATGTGGTCGAGCGCGACGTCGGGGTTCCGCCCGCCGACGTCGGCGGCGATCTGGCGCCACAGCCGGGACGACTCGAGCACGTTCGCCTTGTCGACGGAGGTCACCTTCTTCTTGCGCGCCTTCGCGAGCCGGAACGCGAGCTCGACGACCCGCTGCACCTCGAAGTCCGAGTACTCGAGGGTGTCGAACGCGCGCTCGTGGCCGTCCTTGCGGTCGCGCCCCTTCGGCTGACCGAAGTACAGGCCGCCGGTGAGCTCGCGGATGACGAGGATGTCGACCCCGCGCAGCCGGTCCGGCTTGATCGGCGACGAGTCGAGGAGCTGCTCGTGCACGCGCACCGGGCGGAGGTTCGCGAAGACGCCGAGCCCCTTGCGCAGGCCGAGGAGCCCCTGCTCTGGCCGGACCTTCGCCTTCGGGTCGTCCCACTTCGGCCCGCCGACCGCGCCGAGGAGCACCGCGTCGGAGGCCTGGCACTCCTTCAGGACCTCGTCGGTGAGGGCGACGCCGTGGGCGTCGATGGAGCAACCGCCCATGAGCCGCTCGGTGAACCGCAGCTCGTGCCCCTTCTTCTGCGCCACGGCCTTCAGGACCCGGAGCGCCTCGCGGGTCACCTCCGGGCCGATCCCGTCACCGGGCAGTACGACGATGCTCGCCTTCACGGCTCTCTCCCTGGCTGCGGGCGCTCCGGCTCCTGCGCGACGGTGAGGCCGTACTCCACGGCGTCCACCAGCGCGCGCCAGCTCGCCTCGATGATGTTCGTGCTCGCCCCGACCGTGGACCAGCGGCGCGTGCCGCGCTGCGAGTCCACGAGCACGCGCGTCGTCGCGCCCGTGCCGTTGCTGCCGTCGAGGATGCGGACCTTGTAGTCGACGAGGTGCAGCTCGTTCACCTCCGGGAAGCGCGGGGTGAGCGCCTTCCTGAGCGCGTGGTCGAGGGCGTCGACGGGACCGTCGCCCTCCGCCGCGGTGTGGAGCAGCTCGCCGGCGACGCGCACCTTCACCATCGCCTCGGAGAAGATCCCGCGGCCCGTCCGGTGCTCGACGTTCACGAGGAAGTCGACGAGCTCGAACGGCGGGCGGTACGCCGGCTCCGCGCGCTTCATCATGAGCGCGACCGACGCCTCCGCCGCCTCGAACGAGAAGCCCTTCGCCTCGAGCGCCTTGATCTCGTTCAGCACGCCGCCGACGTCGCCCGCGGCGAGGCCGAACTCCTCGGCCTTCGACAGGAGGTTGCCGCGGCCGGAGAGCTCCGACACGACGACGCGCTGGTGGTTCCCGACGAGCTCCGGGACGATGTGCTGGTACGACGCGGCGGTGCGGCGCATCGCGGCGACGTGGATGCCGCCCTTGTGCGCGAACGCGGACTTGCCGACGTAGGCGAGGTGCTCGTCGGGCGCGAGGTTCGCGACCTCGGCGACGAAGTGCGCGACCTCGGTCAGCGTCTGGAGGTGGCCGTCCGGCAGGCACCGCTTCCCGAGCTTCAGCTCGAGCGACGGGATGATCGAGCAGAGGTTCGCGTTCCCGCAGCGCTCGCCGTAGCCGTTGATCGTGCCCTGGATCTGGATCGCCCCCTCCATCACCGCGGCGAGGGAGTTCGCGACCGCCGTCTCGCTGTCGTTGTGGGTGTGGACGCCGAGCGGCGTGCTCACCGCGGCCCGCACCGCGCGGACGATCTCCGCGATCTGCCACGGCATCGAGCCGCCGTTCGTGTCGCACAGCACCAGGGTCTCGGCCCCGCCCCGGGCGGCCGCCTTCAGCGTCTCGAGCGCGTAGGCGGGATCGGCGCGGTACCCGTCGAAGAAGTGCTCCGCGTCGTAGATGACCCGGCGCCCCTTCGACTTGAGGTGGGCGAGGCTCTTCTCGATGATGCGGAGGTTGTCCTCGAGCGTCGTCCGGAGGACGTCCGTGACGTGCAGCGTCCAGGTCTTCCCGACGACCGTGCAGACCGGCGCCCCGGAGTCGAGGAGCGCCTTGATGTTCGCGTCGTCCTCCGGCCCGCCGCCGACCCGGCAGGTGGAGCCGAAGGCGGCGACGAGGGCGCGGCGCCAGGTCATCGCGCGGGCGCGCTCGAAGAACTCCGCGTCCTTCGGGTTCGACCCGGGCCAGCCGCCCTCGATGAAGGAGACGCCGAGGTCGTCGAGGCGGCGGGCGATCCGGAGCTTGTCGTCGACCGACAGCGAGATGCCCTCGCGCTGCGTCCCGTCGCGCAGGGTCGTGTCGTAAATCTGGATCATAGGGGGTGGGAGTATACACACACCCCCGCGGGGCTTTCACTTCTTGGGCGCGACGCCCCCCACGATCCGCTTCGCCGTCCGGCCGGCCTGCAGGCGCCCGTCCTTCGCGACCCCGTTCAGCGTCGCGACCACGTCCGCCGGGGCCGTGGACGGGAACTCGGCCGTGAACTCGGCGACCGTCATGTCGCGGGGCACCTTCACGAGCTCGATCCTCGCGGGCTGCACGGCGAGCGCCGCGGGGTCGGTGAGCGGCGCGTAGCTCGCCGCCGCCGCCTTGAACGTGGCGTCGTAGGCGGGGACGCTCTGCGCGCCGGTGAAGCCGACGAGCATGAGCGAGCCGCCGCCCGTGGGGAGGAACGCGACGAGCCCGCCGACGACGCCCTGCTCGGTCTCGGCCTGGAAGTAGCGCGCGTTCGCGGGGAGGCCGCCGGCCGCTCCGGTGAACGCGGCGGGCTTCACCCCCTGCTGCGAGAAGAACTTCTTCGACGCCTCCTCCGGAGAGAGCTTCCCCGCGGACGTGAGCTGGATCGCGGCGTCCTTCTTCGGCGAGACGGCCAC
>JAHWYA010000395.1 GCA_020028115.1 Anaeromyxobacter sp. | reverse complement strand
GAGCCACGCGGGCCCGCGCGAAGGGCCGCTGCTCCGTGGCGAGGCGCGCCCCGAGCGCCCCGACGTCGCCGTCCACCTCGGCGATCCGCCGCCGGAGGACCTCGACGGCGCGGGCGCGGTCGAGCACTGCGAGCGCGAAGACGCGGCCCGCGGGATCGGTCCAGGCGCCGGCGATCTCCACGCCCTCGAGGAGCCGCGCGGTGAGCGCCGTGACCTCCTGCTCCGCCGAGAGGGACGCCACCCGCAGCTCGGCGCGCGCCTCGAGCGCGAAGGGACCGGCGACCTGCGTCTGCGTGGCGGCGGCACGTCCCTCCGCCTCGTGGACCCGCATCGCCGCCGCGAGCCGGCTCTCGAAGAACGCCGAGACGCCCGCCCGCGCGCGCGCCTCCGCCGAGCCACGGTCGTCGGCGCTCCCCACCGCGACGATCCAGCGCTCGCGCGGGAACGCCGCGGGCATCCCGTCGACCCAGTCCGGGCGCGGGACGGCGGCGAGGAGCAGCGCGGCGGCGGCGGCGGCGATCATCACTTGGCCGTGCGGACGTGCACGTAGGTCCGGAACCCGGCGGCGATCTCGACCCCGCGCAGCGTCTCCTCGAAGGCGAGCGCGCCCGTCCCGTCGCGGTAGGCGATCCGGACGTCGTGGACGCCGGCGGGGAGCGCGAGCCGGGCCATCCGGATCTCCGCGGGGAGCGTCGCCCAGCCGCGGGTGTCCGCCTGCTCGAACGCGCCCGCCGCCGAGAGGCCGGCGCCGCTCACGATCCGGTTCGTCCCCGCGGCCTCGGCGGCGGAGTAGGCGCCGCCCTTGGTCGCCGCCCGGGCGGCCGCTCGCGCCTTGATGGCGGGCAGCTCGTCCTCGAGCGCCTTCGCCGCGATCGCCGCCACCGGCTCGACGAGCACGGTCTGGGCCGCCCGCCCGGCGACGTCGACGGCCGACCCGCGGATCTCGAACGGCTGCTCGACGAGGGTCGGGATCGCGACGGGGAGCTGCGCCTGCTCCTCGTCGTCGCCGGACGCCGCCATCTCCCGCACGGTCTTCCGCCGCCCGACCGGCACGGAGGTGTGCTTCGTCCCGCGCAGCGGGACCTTGCCGTTGTAGTGCAGGAGGACGAGCTCCCCCTCCCCGGCCACCCGCGCGCCGAGCGCGAACTGCGGCACCGGGACGGAGAGGTCGCGCGCGTAGCGGCCGTAGGCCCGCTCCGCCGCCTCGCGCGAGATCCGGGCGTCGTCGTACCGGCCCGCGTCCTCGAACAGCATCGCCGAGAGCAGGTGGGCGAAGCCGTCGTCACGGTACGTCTTCATCTGCACCCGCTCGCCGTGGCGCTCGAGGAAGGCGGTCACCTTCCGCGCCTCGACGACCGCGTCGTCCACCTGGTGCCGGTAGGCGAAGTTGAGGGCCCGCAGGACGTACAGGAACGCCCGCTCGTGCGGCTCGCCCGCGTAGTCTTGCGTCACGTCGTTGACGAGCACGGTGCCGGCGGCCTGCGAGAGGCTCTTCGTGTAGAGCTCCTCGATGCGGAGCTCCGCCTGGTCGAGCAGCGCGTCGCTGCCGGCGTAGTCCCGGGCCGCCTGGAGCACCGCGGCCTTGTCGAGCCAGTAGAGGACGCGATCCTTCTCGCCGTACTTCGGCTCGCGGGCCTCGTCGATCGCCTGCACGGCGGCGCCGTACTCGCGCTGCGCGACGAGCGTCGAGAGGTGCTCGCGGTACGCGACCGACGGCGGCACGCAGGCCGCGAGGGCGAGGACGAGTCCGGCGAGGGCGACGGGCGATGGACGGTGCACGGGCGGCCTCCTCACCACGTCACCGGCGCGCGGACGACGTTCTTGCGGATCTGCTTCTGCCCGTTCCAGACGATCTGGTTCGTCTTCACGTCGAGGAGCTTCAGGTTGATCTGGTAGAAGACCACCTTCTCCCCCTCGACCTCGTCCTGGATCGCGTTGATCGCGCCGGACAGGACGTAGTCGGCGCCCTGCTCCTCGCCGTGGCTCTTGCGCGTCGCGTCCGACGCGTTTTCATCCTGGTCCTTCCGCTCCTCGCGCAGGAGCGACCGCTCCTCCTTGCTCGCGACGAAGGCGACGCGCCCGGAGTTGATGAGCGCGCGCTGGAGCGCCTCCACGAACGAGTCCGTGTTGAGGTGCTCGAGGCTCTGGTTCCGCACCCCGCCGACGACGACCGTCGGGGCGCGCCCGAGCCGCTGCTGGGCGGCCGGGAGCCAGGCGCGCCCGAGGCTGTCCGGGATCATCTCGTCCGCCACGAGCCGGGCGTCCGTGTCGTTCCACCGGCCGGAGAGGTCCTTCTGCTCCTGCACGTCCATCCGCCGGACCTGGACGGGGGCGCAGGCCGCGAGCGCGGCGAGCGAGGCGGCGAGGGAGGCGGCGAGGGTCGTCGGGCGAGGCATGCGGGGCGCTCCGGCGTCAGTACCAGACCGTGCCGAGGGACGCGGTCATCATGAACGGCATCTCGCCCACGGGCGGCAGGAAGAAGAGCCGAACCTTGAGGTGCGCCTTCTTGCCCATCTTCGCAGCCATCGACTGGAGCGACCCGCTCTCGAAGTTGATCGCGAAGCCGGTCGCGTTGAAGCTGGAGGTCGTCGTCGACTCCCCGCTCTGCGAGTCGGTCATCGTGTTCGACTGACGGCTCGGCGCCCACTCCGCGCCGACCGCCATGCCCGACCAGTCGCTCGGCGAATCGAACGAGCCGAACGCGTACATGAACCCGACCGTCCCGACGAGCGTGAGGCTCGTCATCGACGCGGTCGACTTTCCGCCGATCTGCGTCCCGCCGATGTTGTAGGAGGGCGTGTTGATGGTGACGGTGAGCGCGCCGAGGTCCGCCCCGCCGCCGACCTTGAAGGCCACCCAGTTCCGGTCGCGCGTCTCGTACTTCGGCGGCGTGAGGTTGAGGAAGTTGATCCTCCCGCCGATGTTGAACCCGACGCCCGACATGTACGAGCCCTCGCCCGCGACCTCCGACAGGTCCTTGTAGAGGAGCGTCATGCCCCCGCTCGCCTCGAACGCCTGGATCGAGCCGCCGCTCGCCGCCCAGTCCTGGCGGATCCGGTCCGACTCGAGGTCCTGCGTCACCGAGAGCATGACGCCGGTCGGGTCCGCGGCGAGCTTGGTCCTGGGCTCCTTCGTGGGCGACTGCTCGGCGCCGTCCCCGCCCGCCGCGGCGACCGGGGCGACCGCCGCGTCCTCGACGGCGGGCTCCTTCGATGGGCCAGGCTGCGGCGCCGCGTCAGGAGCGGGCGACGCCGCCGCGAGGAACTGCGGGAGCGGGTACTGGCGCGGGTACGCCTGCCACGACACCGGCTCGGTGGACCGCGGCGCGGTCGTCGTCGGGGGCGCCGGCGGCGTGACGGCCGCCACCGCCACCGCCGCCGGCGGGGGT
>JAHWYA010000394.1 GCA_020028115.1 Anaeromyxobacter sp. | reverse complement strand
ACAGATCGTCGTCCCGGGGCTCGGCGCAGCCGCCCCCCAGCGCGAGCACCGCGAGGGCGAAGAGGGCGGCGCGAGCTCCGGGGCCGCGCGAGCGCGGTGCGTGGGCACGCGTGGGCGAGACGGGCACGACCCCTCCGGCGAAAGCAACTCCCGGTTGTTGCACGCGGAGGCGGAGCGGGCACAGCGACCGTGCGTAGAGGGATGTGGGCGCCGCCCCCACCCGCGGGATCGCCGGCGGGCCGCGGACTTCCGATGAGCGGCCGCACGTCGAGGTGCTAGCATCCCGCCGATGGCCTCCGTGCGCGTGCTCGTGGTCGACGACAGCGAGCCCGTCCGAACCCTGCTCGCGCAGGCGCTCCGCCAGCACGACTACGTCGTGTTCGAGGCCGACGGCGGGACGGCGGCGCTCCGGGTCGCGTTCGACGTCCGGCCCGCGATCGCGATCGTGGACCAGTGGATGCCGGGCATGACCGGCGCGGAGCTCATCCGGCTGCTCCGCGCCGCGCCGGTCCCGGAGATCCGCGCGATGGCGATCATCGGGCTCTCCGGCCGCAGCGGCAGCGAGCGGGACCTCCTCGGGGCCGGCGCCGGGAGCTTCCTCGCGAAGCCCTTCGGCGAGACGGAGCTCCTCGTCGCGGTCCGCGCCGCGCTCGGCGCGTCCGGCGCGGCGCCCGCCTCTGGCGCGGCGTAGGTCCCCGGCTCACCGCAGCGAGAGGTCGACGACGACCGGCCGGTGGTCGGACGCGGCGCGCACGCGCTCGCCGCCCGCGATCGACACGGCGAGCACGGCGGCGGCGTCCCCTCGCGCCACGAGGAGGTAGTCGAGCCGCGACGCTCCGGCCTCCCCCTCCCACGTGACGGCGCCGGGCGGCGCGAGGTCGAGCCAGGCGCCGTCCGCGAGGAGCGGCGCGAGCGCGGCGCTCGCAGGCGCGTCGTTCAGGTCCCCGCCCGCGAGGACGAGCGCGTCCGGCCGCGCGCGGTCGAGCCCGTCCGCGATCTCGCGGAGCCGCGCCGCCTGCACGAGCCGCCTCGTCCCGTCGTCGGAGCGCGCCGAGCTGAGGTGGCTCGCGACGATCGCGAGCGCGCCCCCCGCGGTCCGGAGGTGGACCTCGATGCAGTCCCTCGGCCACAGGGGCCGGCCGAGCGCGTCCAGCTCGCCGAGGTGGCTCAGGTAGGCGTCGATCGGGAGCCGTGACAGCGCCGCGACGTCGATACCGCGCGGGTCCTCGCCCTCGACGAGCCGGGCCTCGGGGTACCCGGCGCGCGCGGCGAGCCGCGCCAGGATCTCCGCGTTCTCCACCTCCTGGAGGACGACGACGTCCGCCCCGAGCGCCTCGAGCACCGCCGCGACCGCGTCGAGCTTCTCCTCGACCGCGTCCGGCGCCGGCACGAGGTCGAGCGCTCCGGGCGGCGCCAGCCGATCCGTGGCGTCGAAGAGGTCGTGCACGTTCCAGGTCGCGACGCGCACCACGTCCGCGCGGCGGACGTCCGTTCCCGGCGGCCCGAGGTCGGGAGCGCAGGCCGCGAGCAGCGCACAGAGGGCAAGTCGTCGCACGGCACCCGCTCGTAGCAACGACCGCGCCGCCCCCGAAAAGGTGGCGGCCCGCCGCTCGTCCCCCCTCCGCCCTTGGGGATACACTCCCCAGCCGGACGGCGAACGGCCGGGGTGGGCGCACATGGCGGACGACAGGGAACACGGGCTGCTTCGCGACGGGCAGCTTCCGGAGGGCGAGGAGCGGCCGCCCCCGGGGACACGGACGGCCGCGATCGTCCGGTGGGGCCTCGTCGCGCTCATGGGGCTCGCCGCGATCGGCGCCTGGAGCTACCACGCGGCGCGGAGCGGCCTCGGCGGGTCCGAGACTCGCTTCCACTGCCCGATGCACCCGACCGTGGTCCAGCAGCAGCGCGGCGAGTGCCCGATCTGCGGCATGGACCTCGTGCCCATCGCGAAGGCGGAGCCCGCGGCGCCGCCGGCCGCCGCCGCGGCGCCCGCGAAGACGGAGTACGCCTGCCCGATGCACCCCTCGCTCGTCGCGCCGGACGCGAAGGAGCCGTGCCCGATCTGCGGGATGAAGCTCGAGCCGAAGGTCGCGGCCGCCGCGCCCGCGGGCGCGAGGGCCGAGCTCACCTGCCCGATGCACCCGGCCTTCGTGACCGCCGACCCGAAGGCGCGCTGCCCGGACTGCGGGATGAAGCTCGTCCCGCGGAGCGCGGACGCGGCGCAGGAGGGCGTCGCGGGGCTCGCGCCGGTGGAGCTGTCGGCCGACCGGATCCAGCTCATCGGGATGAAGACCGCGGTCGCCACGCGCGAGCCGCTCCCCTCCTCCATCCGGACGCCGGCGTTCGTGACGCCGACCGAGCGCGGCGTCGTCTCCGTGACGGCGCGGTACACTGGCTGGATCGAGTCGATCGCGGTCGACGAGACCGGGCGGGAGGTCGAGAAGGGCCAGCTCCTCGCGACGGTCTACAGCCCCGAGCTGCTCGCCGCGCTCCAGTCCCTCAACGCGGCGGCGAAGTGGTCCCGCGCCAACCCCAACAACGCCGGGCAGCCGATCCAGACCGCGGCGAGCGGCGCCGAGCGCGACGCGCGCTCCCGGGTCGAGGTCCTCGGCCTCGCGCGGGAGGACGTCGAGGCCGTCGTCGCCTCCGGCGAGCTCCCGCAGACCGTGCCGATCCGCGCGCCGGTCCGCGGGCACGTCGCGCGGAAGGCGGCGGTGCGGGGCGGCTACGTGACGCCCGGGACGGAGCTCTTCCAGATCGCCGACCTCTCCACGGTGTGGGCGGTGGCGGACGTCTACGAGGCCGAGCTCGGGCGCGTCCACGTGGGGCAGCGCGCGGCGCTCGAGCTGCCCGCCTGGCCGGGCGAGCGGTTCAGCGGGCGCGTGACCTTCGTCGCCCCCGCGCTCGCCGCCGGGAGCCGGACGCTGCAGGCGCGGATCGAGCTCAAGAACCCGTCCCTGAAGCTCCGCCCCGGAATGTACGGCGACGTGACGCTCGACCTCGGGTCCCAGACCGCCGTCTCGGTGCCGGCGGACGCGCTCGTCGACACGGGGGATGTCCAGTACGTGTTCGTCTCCCGCGGGAGCGGCCGGTTCGAGCCGCGCCGCGTCCGGGTGGGCTGGCGCGGCGGCGGCCGGGTCGCCCTGCTCGGAGGCGTCGCCGAGGGCGAGCGCGTCGTGACGACCGCGAACTTCCTCCTCGACTCCGAGAGCCGGCTGCGCGCCGCCATCGAGGGGTTCGGCGGGACCGGCGCGGCCCCGGCCGCGCAGGGCGCTCCCTGAGGCGCCGATGATCTCGCGGATCATCGAGCTCAGCGCGCGCAACCGGGCGGTCGTCGTCGTCTTCGTGCTCGCCGCGGTGCTCGCCTCCGTCTGGGCGATCCGCACGGTG
>JAHWYA010000038.1 GCA_020028115.1 Anaeromyxobacter sp. | reverse complement strand
GCTCGCGTTCCGCGCGCACGCACGCCGCCGGGGCGCGGCCGGGCCTGAGCAGGAGGCGGAGCGCGCGGTCGGGTAGGCGCGCGCTCGGGTAGGCGCGGCGGGCGCACGTCCTCCCACATCGGCGCCACGGAAAGCGCTGCTGCGAACGCGATCCGCCTCCGTGGACGTGCTAAGACGGGAAGCGCGACCCTGGGTCGAGGGCGCGCCGACCGAACCTCGCGAAGAGTCGACCCCGAACCTGGCCGCATCCTTGCTGAGATGGTACCTGCCATGAAGACCGCCGCCCTCGTCGCCGTGCTCGCCATCGCGCTCAGCGGCTGTGCCACGACCGAGCAGCCGAAGTCGTACACGCCGAAGGTCCAGGTGGTCGTGAAGGCGCCGCGCACGAAGTCTGCACAGGCGAACTACCAGGCGGCCCCCCAGGAGTCGAAGCACACCGGCTCCGGCGGCTCCGCGAAGTAGCCGGCGCTCGCGCCGTCACGCCGATCGGGCGCGCGGGTTCCGCGCGCCCGATTCGCTTGTGGGCATCGGGACGCCGTCGACCAGCACCACGCGCTGCCCGAGCACCGCCGCCACCCGCGCGCCCGGCGTGACGATGCCGACGAGGTTCAGCGGATCCGCGGCCGAGACCTCCACGCGCTCGGACCCGTTCCGCGGCGCGCGCCGCACCGCGCGGAGCGCGTCGACTGCCTCGGGCAGCGCGAACTGCTCTCCGGTGAAGCCGGCGACGAACCGCCCGCCCCGGATCGCGCCGCGCGCCTCGAGGGCGCGGTAGACGCGCAGGAGCTCGCGCCAGGGCGGCGGCGCCGTCTCTCGCGCGAGGAGATCGCGGAACACGACCCCGTACCGGCGGAGGTATTGCCTCGCGGCGTGCTCGAGCGTCGCCGCGTCGTCGAGCGGGGGGGCGCGAGGCCCACCGGGCCGAGTGTCCCCCCGCAGCAAAGCCCAGCGGCCGCCGGAGAGGCCCGGACGTCGCAACAGCCGCGCGCGCTGCGAGGGCTCCACGAGGGCGCGGAGGCCGGAGAAGCCGTCGCAGGTCACGTAGCCGGCCGACACGAGCTCCCAGAGCGCCTGCTCCAGCTCGCCGGGGAGCCGGCCGGTCGCGGCGGCGAGCTCCGGGAGGAACGAGGCCCCGCGCCGGGCGAGGACCTCCACGAGGGCGAGCGCGGACGGGCCGAGCGGCGGCGGGGGCCCCACGACGGAGGCGAGCAGCCACGGCAGATCGGCGCGCAGCGCGAGCGTCACCGGCGCGTTCCGTGTCGGGGCGTTCCGGCGGCGCGGGACCTCGTCCTGCCCCGCGACCACGGCGAGCCGCCCCCAGGCGACCTCGCCGCCGAGGCACAGCTCGTCGAGGAGGCCGCGCTCGTACCCGGCGACGCGCGCGGCGAGGAGGTCGCGCTCCCAGGCGCCCGCGGCGGCGTGGAACCCCTGGAGCTGCCCGACGATCTCCGCGAGCCCGCGCGCGCCGTGGAGCCGCGTGCCCGGGGCGACGTGCTGCCAGCGCGCGAGGAACCGCACGAGGTCCGCGGCCGAGGCGGGCTCGATCTCGCGGCGGAGGCGGCCGATGGTGAGCCGGTGGATCCGGGCGAGCACCGAGCGCTCGCACCAGTGCGGGGCCGCCGCGGACCAGGGCGCACCGGGGAGGAACCGGCCGCGCAGGACGAGCCCCTCCGCCTCGAGCCGCGCGAGGGCCGAGTCGACGCGGGCGGGGGCGAGCCCGATCCGGGCGGCGAGGTCCGCGGCGGCGAACGGCCCGACGCGCGGGACCCACCCGCGGACGATCGCGAGCCCCGCGGCGTCGTCGTCCTCGGGGACGCGCTCGGAGGGGAGAGGGGAGAGCTCGGGGGAGAGGGTCGGGGTCGGAGTCGCGGTCGAGGTCGAGGTCGGAGTCGCGGTCGCGGTCGCGGTCGTGGTCGTGGTCGTGGTCGTGGTCGTGGTCGTGTACGTGGACGTGAGCGAAGCTGCGATCTTCCGCGCGAGCCCCACCCGCTCCGCCGCGAGCCACCACTCGGCGCTCCCGGCGACGAGCCGCGCCGCCCTCCCGGCCGCGAGGAGCGGCTCGAGGAACGCGGCGGCGCGGCCGCCCTCGGCCGCGGGGAGGATCCCGAGGTCGAGCAGCGCGTCGTGCAGCTCGTCCGGATCGCGCACCACGGGCCAGACCTGCTCGGCGACCTCGGCGATCGCGGCGGGGTCGAGGGCGCCGAGGCCGTCCGCCTCCGCGGCGGGGAGCGCGCGGCGGACCGCGACGGCGCGCGCGCGGCGCTCCTCGAGCGGCGCGTCGTCGAGGTAGGCCCACGGCCGCGCCCCCACGATCTCGTGCGACATCGGCGACGGCTCCGCGGTGTCGACCGCGACGAGGCGGATCTCCCCGCTCGCGATCGCGTGCACCACGGCGCGCAGGCCCGGCGCGTCCATCGCCTCGCACAGGCAGTCGCGGACGGTCTCCGCCACGAGCGGGTGATCGGGCAGCTCGATGGGGCCGGCGGGCGCGTTGTCCTGGCACGCCACCTGCGCGGGGAACACCGCCGCGAGGAGGTCGTCCGAGCGCATCCGCGCGATCGGCGCCGGCATCCGCTTCCCCTTGAACAGGCGGGGGATGGCGAGGGCGCGGGTCGCGTTCCAGCGCCAGCGCACGCGGAACATCGGCGCCTGGAGGGCCGCCTGCGCGAGGACCTCGTCCACGTCCGACTCGGAGACGAGCTCGAAGATCGACTCGAGCGGGAAGGAGTGCTGCGGCCCGAGCGAGAGGAGCACGCCCTCGTCCGTCGCCGCCGCCTGCAGCTCGAAGTCGAACCGCCGGCAGAAGCGCTTGCGCAGCGCGAGGCCGAGGGCCCGGTTCGTCCGGGCGCCGAAGGGCGCGTGCACGACGAGCTGCATCCCCCCCGCCTCGTCGAAGAACCGCTCCGCGACGAGCGTCCGCTGGGAAGGGACGGCCCCGAGCACCGCGCGCGAGGCGGCGAGGTAGTCGACGAGCTGCCGGGCGCCGGGAGGCGGGACCGCGCACTCCTCCTCGAGCCAGCGGGCGGCCGCGGCGGGATCGGCGAGCCGCCGCTCGAGCTCCTCGCGGAGCTCGGAGACCTCGAGGGAGAGCTCGCGGCTCCGCCCCGGCGCCTCGGCGACCCAGAACGGGATCCCCGGCGCCTCGCCGTGCGCGTCCTCGACCCGCACCGTGCCCGCCTCGACCCGGCGGATCCGCCAGGAGGTGTTGCCGAGCAGGAACACGTCGCCCGCGACCGACTCGACCGCGAAGTCCTCGTCCACCTGGCCGACCGGGAGCCCCTCCGGCTCCGCGACGACCGTGTACTGCGCGGTGTCCGGGATGGCGCCGCCGCCGGTGAGCGCGGAGATCCGCGCGCCGCGCCGCCCCTTCACGAGGCCGTGGACCGCGTCGCGGTGGAGGAGGGCGGTCGTCCGGCCGGGGGTCGTGGCGATCCCATCGGCGAGCATGTCCACGACCGCGTCGAACTCGGCGCGGGAGAGGTCCCGGTACGGCCAGGCGCGCCGCGCGAGGGCGAACAGCCGGTCGAGGTGGATGGGCTGCGCCGACGCCTCGGCGACGAGCTGCTGGGCGAGCACGTCGAGGGGGCGGTCCGGGATGCGGGTCGCCTCGAGGTGGCCGAGCCGGAGCCCGCGCACGAGCGCCGCGCACTCGACGAGCTCGTCGCGGCTCATGGGGAAGAGCCGCCCCTTCGGCACGCCGCCCTTCACGTGCGCGGCGCGCCCGACCCGCTGGAGCGCGACGCCGAGGGCGCCCGGCGTGCCGAGCTGGACGACGAGCTCCACGTCGCCGACGTCGATGCCGAGCTCGAGCGAGGCCGTCGCGACGACGGCGCGCAGCTTCCCCTCCTTGAGCCGCTCCTCCGCGTGGAGCCGCCGCGCCCGCGAGAGCGAGCCGTGGTGCGCCGCGACCGCGTCCTCCCCGAGCCGCTCGGCGAGCGCGTGCGTCGCCCGCTCGGCGAGCCGCCGGGTGTTCACGAAGACGAGCGTCGAGCGGTGCGCGCGCACGAGCTCGGCGACCCGGTCGTAGCTCTCCCGCCAGAGGTCGTTCGAGGCCACCGAGGAGAGCTCGTCCTTCGGGATCTCGATCCCGAGGTCGAACGTGCGGCGCCGCCCCGTCTCGACCACCACGCAGCGCGGCCGCCCGGCGGGGTCGACGCGCTCGGCGCCGACGAGGAAGCGCGCCACCTCCTCCACGGGCTTCACCGTCGCCGACAGCCCGATCCGCTGCGGCCGGCGGCGCGCGAGCGCCTCGAGCCGCTCGAGCGACAGCGCGAGGTGGGCGCCCCGCTTGTCGCGCGCGACGGCGTGGATCTCGTCGACGATGACGGTCTCGACCGAGGCGAGCGCGGCGCGCCCCCGCTCCGCGGTGAGGAGGAGGTAGAGCGACTCCGGCGTCGTGACGAGGACGTGGGGCGGGACTCGCGCCATGGCGGCGCGGCGCGAGGCGGGGGTGTCGCCGGAGCGCACCGCCACCCTGAGGTCGGGCGGCGGGAGCCCCTCCGCGCGGGCGAGCTCGCCGAGCTCGGCGAGGGGGCCGCGCAGGTTCTTCTCGATGTCGTTGCCGAGGGCGCGGAGCGGCGAGACGTAGACGACCCGCGTCTCCGCTCCGAGCCGCCCCTCGAGCGCGGCGCGGTAGAGCCCGTCGATCGCGAAGAGGAACGCGGCGAAGGTCTTCCCCGAGCCGGTCGGCGCGGAGACGAGCACGTCGCGCCGGGCCGCGATCTCCGGCCAGGCGAGCGCCTGCGGGTCGGTCGGGTCGCCGAAGCGGCGATCGAACCACTGCGCGACCAGCGGATGGAACACCTCGATCATCGGGGCAAGTTCATAACGTCCCCCGGCGGGACGGCGCTCGCCGCTCGGGGCCCCCTATGATCGACCCCTCATGCTCCTCAAGGAAACCGCGCTCGTGAGGCTCCTCGGGCTGCGCATCCCGATGATCCTCTTCGTCGCGCCGCGCGTGCTCTCCCTCGACGCGGACGGGTGCGACCTCGAGATCCCGCTCACCTGGCGCACCCGCAACCGGCTCATCGGCGCGATGTACTTCGGGGCGCTCTGCGTCGGCGCGGACCTCGCGGGCGGCCTGCCGGCGGCGAAGATCATGCTGTCGCGCTACCCGAAGATGAAGCTCGTCTTCGGCGACATGAGGGCGGAGTTCCTGAAGCGCGCGGACGGCGACGTCGTCTTCCGGAACCGCGACGGCCGGCGGGTGGCGGACGCGGTCGAGCGCGCCGCCGCGTCGGGCGAGCGCGTGACGATCCCGCTCGACGTGGTCGCGACCGTGCCGAGGAGGTACGGCGACGAGCCGGTGGCGAGGTTCGCGATGTCGCTGTCGCTGAAGCTGAAGGGTGCGGAGAAGGAGCGGCAGGAGGCGAGCGCGGCGGCGCGGTGACGTGGACGTGGAGGTGGACGTCGACGTGGACGTGGACGTGGACGCGATCTGGAGTACTGCTCACGACCACGACCACGACCACGACCACGACCAAGTCCACGTCCACGTGCGGTAGGTTTCCTCGGGTGGACCGGGAGCGCGTGGCCCTGTACGCCGCGACCGCCGTCGCGACGCTCGCCAACGCCTTCCTGTGCGGGCGTGTGCCGCGGCGCGCGGCGACGAGGTAGAGTCTCGTCCCCATGGACGGAACCGCCGCGCTCGGAATGGTGCTCGCGATGCTCGTGGACCCGAAGGGGAAGCCCGTCCGTGGCGGCGCGGGGAAGGGACAGCTCTACGCGGGCCCGGACGGGCTCGTCGTCCTGAAGCCGTCCGCGGGCGAGGAGATCTACCACCGGCTCATGAACGCCGCGCTGTTCCTCTCCGTCTTCGTCGTGGTCGCGAACCTCTTCACGCTGAAGGAGCCCGCGGCGCTCTGGATCGGCGTGGCGCTCCAGGCGGTCTACTGGCTCACCCTGCCGTCTCGCCGCCGCGCGATGTTGCCGAGGCCGCTGTCCGCCGCGGAGCTCGAGGGCGGGAAGCGGGCCGGGCGCGCGCTCGTCCACGTCCCCGCCGCCGCCATCGTGTCGACCGTGGCGCCCGAGCCGCCCCGCACCGGGTTCCGCAAGCCGGCGCGGTTCGTGCTCCCGGACGGCGCTCTCGAGATCTACCTCTCCGAGGAGCAGTTCCGGGCGGCGCTCGCGGCGCTCGGCCGCGCCGGGTAGCGCGGACCCCGCGCGCGGCGCGACCTGAGTGACGGCGCCGCGCACTCGTCACGCGCCGGCCATCCCGCCGTCACGCGGCGCGGCGACGCTCGCCGGATGCCCGATTCGCCCCCGGAGGCGCGCCCCGAGGCGCGCCCGCCGCTCGTCGTCGCCGTGGAGATGGGGTACGGCCACGTCCGCGCCGGGCGCGCCCTCGCGGACGCGTGCGGAGTCCCGCTCGTCCACGCCGACCGCGAGCCGATCGCCGACGCCGCCGATCGCGCGCGGTGGCGCCGGGCGCGCCTCGCCTACGAGGCGACCTCGCGCATCTCGCAGCTCCCGGTCGTCGGCGCCCCGCTCCGCCTCGCGCTCGAGGAGCTCACCGACATCCCGCACCTCCACCCGTTCCGCGATCTCTCGGCGCCGACCCGCGGCGCGCGCGCGCTCGACGGGCTCGTCCGCCGCGGCCTCGGCCAGGGGCTCGTCGAGGAGCTCCGCCGCTCGGGCCGGCCGCTCCTCACCACGTTCTTCGCGCCGGCAATCCTCGCCGACCGGGCCGGTGTCCCGGACGTCTTCTGCGTCGCGACCGACACCGACGTGAACCGCGCGTGGGCGCCGGTGGACGCGCGCTCGACGCGGATCCGGTACCTCGTCCCGACCCACCGCGCGGGGCGGCGCCTCGAGGCCTACGGCGTCCCCGCCTCCCGGATCTCCTTCACGGGGTTCCCGCTGCCCCACGAGCTCGTCGGTGGGCCGGGGCTCGCGCCCTTGCTCGCGAACCTCCGCGCCCGGATCGTCCGGCTCGATCCGGCGGGGGCGTTCCGGGGCGAGCAGGGGGAGGCGCTCGCGCACTTCCTGGGGCCGCTGCCGCGGGAGGAGGAGGGCCGGGCGCCGCTCCTCGCGTTCGCGGTCGGCGGCGCAGGGGCCCAGGCGGAGCTCGCGCGGGTCTTCCTCCCGTCGCTGCGAGCGCCGATCCTCGCGGGGCGGCTCCGGCTGGCGCTGGTCGCCGGGATCCGGACGGACGTGCGCGACGAGCTGGAGGAGGCGCTCGCGCAGGCGCGGCTCTCCGAGGCGGTGGGCGCCGGCGTCGAGATCCTGTTCGAGCCCGACCTCGGCCGCTACCTCGACGCGATGAACGCCGTGCTCGCGCGGACCGACGTCCTCTGGACGAAGCCCTCGGAGCTCTGCTTCTTCGGCGCGCTAGGGATCCCGCTCGTGCTCGCGCCTCCGGTCGGCGTCCACGAACGGATCAACCGCCGCTGGGTGCGCGAGAGCGGCGCCGGCTTCAAGCAGCGCGACGCGCGCTGTGCGGCCGACTGGCTCGCCGACCTGCTCGCGGACGGGTCGCTCGCGGCGGCGGCCTGGGCCGGCTTCACGCGGCTCCCCAAGTTCGGGCTCTACCGGATCCTCGACGCCGTCGGGGCGCCCGCGCCGGAGAGCGCGCGGCCGACCTTTCGCCGCAGCTCGGCCGGGTCGCCCTTGCAGACGTAGCCGTCGATCTCGAGGCGGTTCGCGGTCTCGCGGAGCGCCGCCTCGTCGTTCGAGGAGTAGAGGAGCACCCGGACGCCGGCGGCGTGGACCCGGCGCCGCAGGACCGTCACGAGCCCCTCGCCGGAGAGGGCGGGCATGTTGACGTCGACGAGGACGAGGTCGGGCCGGGTCCGGATGAGCCGCTCGGTCGCGCCGAACGCGGTGTGGTGAACGTCGACCTCGTACCCCTCCGCCTCGAGGAGCTCCCTGGCGCAGGTGAGGTGCATCTCGTCGTCGTCCACGATGAGGATCTTCGGGCTGGCCATCTCGTTCGGCTCCTTCAGGTGCGGCGCAGGGGAAGCTCCAGGGTGAACGTCGTGCCCTCGCCGCGGCGGCTCGCGACGGTGAGCTCGCCGCCGAGCAGGGTCGCGAGGGACCGGCTGATCACGAGGCCGAGCCCAGTGCCGGCGTGGGACTTCGTGTGCGCGTCCTCGAGCTGACCGAAGGGGACGAACAGGCGAGGGAGGTCCTCGGCGCGGATGCCGCAGCCCGTGTCCGCGACCGCGAGCCGGACCGCGTCGCGGACCGCCTCGGCGCGGAGGACGATCGCGCCGCGCTCGGTGAACTTCGCCGCGTTCGAGGCGAGGTTCACGAGGATCTGCCGGAGCTTCTGGAGGTCCGTCTCGACGGCGAGGCCGGGGGGGATCTCGGCGCGGACCTCGACCGGCTTCTCTCCGAGGAGGAGCCGCGCGAGCGAGGCGACCTCGTCGACGAGCGGCGCGACCTCGACGGCGGCGGCGTGGACCTCGGTGCGCCCGGCCTCGAGCCGCGACAGATCGAGGATGTTGTTCACGGTCCCGCGCAGCGTGGCGGCGGCCCGCAGGAGCATCGGCAGCTTCTCCCGCACGTGCTCGAGGCTGCCGCGCTCGGACGCCATCCGCACGAGCTCGGCGAGGATGGCGATCGCGTTCACCGGGGACCTGAGCTCGTGCGTCGCGTGCGCGAGGAAGCGCGCGCGGACGCGCTCCACCTCCTCGAGGTCGCGGGCGCGCGTCAGCGCCACCTGCCGCTCGAGGCGGCTGCGCTCGAGCACGAGCCCCTGCTGCCGCGCGAGCTCGCGGACGGACGCGTGGCCGAGGTACGCGCCCCGGCCCGAGACGACCACGACCTCGTCGAAGACCGTGGCGGACGGGCGCGCGAGGGCGCGCTCGAGGGCGCCGGCGAGCGGCGCGTCCGCGGGGACGACGAGCGGCGCCTGGTCCGCGATCCGCGAGACCGGCTTGCGCGCGTACAGCTCGTGGCCGAAGTTCCGCGCGAGCTTCACGAGGAGCCGGCCGCGCGTGAGGAGCCCCTCGGGGCGGCCGTCGCGCACGAGCGCCACCGCCTCGAGGTCGGCCCGGGCGAAGAAGCCCGCCGCGACCCGCTGCACCTGCTCGTCCGGGTGGACCTGCTCGTCGCCCGTGAGGAACGCCCCGACCCGGTCCGGGTGCTCCGGAGCGTTCGCGGCCAGGGGCTCCTCCCGGATCCGAAGCGCCGCCTCCACGTCGCGCCTCAGGCCGCCGGCGACGCGACGGGCGCGCGGACCGGTGCGCCGGCCGGCGCCACGATCCGCGTCCCCTCGCCGACGACGATGCGCGTGCCGCGCCAGGCGACGTCGCGGCGGAAGAGCCCCCAGGCCCAGGCGGTCCCGAAGACGAGGTCCTTCAGCGGGACGAGGGCGAGCTGTCGCGCGCGGAAGCCCCCGGGCCGGAGCAGGCGGGCGGCCGCGCCGTCGAGGACGATCTTCGCGCCGCAGGTCGCGGCGAGGGCTCCGAGCGCGCCGGGGCCAGGGGCGACGGCCGCGGCCGCGGTCGCGAGGAGGACGGGGTTGAGGAGCGCGAGCCCCGCGTACGGGAGCCGCCCCGCCGCGTGGCGCTGGATGACGCCCCACCGG
>JAHWYA010000393.1 GCA_020028115.1 Anaeromyxobacter sp. | reverse complement strand
GCTCGCGGCCGGCCAGCTCGGCGCCGTGGGCGTCCCGCTCGAGGTCGACCTCCCCGACCCCGGGCCGCGGGTGCGGGGCGACGCCGGCCACCTCGGGCAGGTCGTCCTGAGCCTCGTCGCGAACGCGCGCACCGCCTGCGAGGGCCGCCCCGGCGCCGGCGTCCGGGTGTCGGTCGGGCGGGAGGGCGGGGAGGTCCGGCTCGTCGTCCGCGACCGCGGGAAGGGGATCGCCCCGGAGCACCTCCCGCGGATCTTCGAGCCCTTCTTCACGACGAAGGACCAGTGGAGCAACGTCGGGCTGGGGCTCTCGGTGTCGTACCGGATCGTGTCGGAGCACGGCGGGCGGATCGGCGTGGAGAGCCGGGTGGGCGAGGGGAGCACGTTCACCGTCTCGCTCCCCGCTGTCGCGGCACGGTAGAGTCGCGGCGGCATGGCCGCGCGAGAGCGGATCCGGTTCTGGGCCGTCGTCGTCGCGCTCCTCGCGGGCGCCGCGGCCGCGTACGTCCTCCTGCTCGGCCCGGAGCCCGGCGAGCGCGAGGCGCCGCCCCCTCCCGCTCCGCCGCCCCTCGCCGTCGCCGAGGTCTCGGGCGAGGTGACGATCGTCCGGGGCGGCGTCCGCACCCGCGCGGCGCCCGGCGCGGCGCTCCGGCCCGAGGACGCCCTCGAGACCCCGGCGGGCGCGCGCGTCGAGCTCGCCGGCGGCGGCTACACCGTCGCGCTCGAGGAGGGCGGCCGCTTCACCGTCGGGGAGATCACGGCCGAGCTCTCGCGGTTCCGCCTCGCCGCCGGCCTCGTCTCGGCGCGCGTGCAGGACGACCCTCGCCGCGCGGTCGAGATCGAGGGCGGCCCCGACGTCGTCGCGCGCACGCGCGGCGGCGACGTGACGGTCGTGCGCTCCGAGTCGTTCTTCGCCGTCGGCGTGCGCCGCGGGCGCGCCGAGCTCAGCTCCGCGGGCGGCACGGTCGCCCTCGAGGAGGGGCAGCAGTCCGAGGCCCGCGCCGGGCAGCGCCCCTCGCCGCCGGCGCGGCTCCCCACCTCGCTCCTCCTCAAGGTCGACTGGCCCGCCCCGCGCACGACGAACGAGCGCCGCATGGTGGTGACGGGACGCGCGACCCCGGGCGCCATCGTGGTGGTCGGTGGCGAGCGCGTCGAGGTCCGGCCCGACGGCCGGTTCACGCACGTCATCGTGCTCCGCGAGGGGCGCCAGACTCTCGCGGCGCGCGCCCTGGGCGTCGCGGGGAAGGCCGCCTCGGACGGGCCTGCGGTCGTGCTCGACACGCGCGCCCCGGACGCACGGTTCGACACGCGCGACCTGTGGGTGAATCCGCGCCGCTGACGCAGGCCGCCACACATCCGCGCCGCGACATTCGCTCCGCCTACCGAGCGGACGCTTGACCGGCCGGTCGCGTCCCTTCACCATCCGACTCGCAACCTCGGAGCACGAGAGGGACGCTGAGCCGACGGATCTCACTCGCCGCGATCGCGGCGCTCGCGCTGCTGCTACCCTTCGGCGGCCTGGCGAAGCCGATCGGGACGTATTCACTCATCGTACAGGGACCCGGCGACCAGACCGATCCGTCGATCGACGCGCAGTACGTCGTGTTCGGCTCGAACGCGGGCGGCGACTGGGACGTCCTGCTGTACGAGATCGGCGCGGTGCCGGACGGCAACGTCCGGGTGGTCGCGGGCGGCGCGGACGACCAGGACCAGCCCAACGTCAACCGCACCACGCTCGCGTACCGCACCCGCGACGGCATCGCCCTCGTGAACTGGGACCTCGGGATGCCGCTGCGGACGCCCGATCCGTCCGCCCCGCAGGATCCCGCGCGCCGCTGCCGCTTCGGCGATCCGGTCTCGCAGCCGGTCGTCTCGGAAACGCTCGCGGCGTGGGAGTGCGCCACGCCCGGCGGGCGGACCGTCGTCGTCGCGCGGTACCGCGGCGGGCTCGAGGAGTACGAGGTCGCCTCCGCGGGAGACCTCTTCGGTCCCGCCGCGTCCGGGGCGCTCGTCGCGTGGGTCGACGCCGCCGACGACGCGGTGTGGCTCCATGACTCGAGCCCCGCGACCCGCCAGACGGCGCGGGTCTGCGAAGGGAAGGCGACCGGCGTCGCCGTCTCGACGGTCGGGAACGCCCGCGTGCCGATCGTCGCCGTCGCGCGCTCGACCGGGAAGCCGGACGTCGACATCGAGATCTGGGACCCGACGGGCGGCCTCGGCACCGTCGGCCGCGTCGCGGCGCTCGTGGTCCCGGGAGAGCAGCGGAACCCGCACCTCTCCGGCGAGTGGGTCGCGTTCGAGGACCTCTCCACGAACCACGCGCAGGTCGTGCTCTGGCAGTGGACGACGGGGCTCGTCTTCCTGCCGCACCCGTCCACGAGCAACCAGTCGCTGAACGACCTCTCCTTCGTCCTGAAGTCCGAGGTCCGAGCCGTCTACGCCGACGACGGCGACGGCGGCGGCGGCAGCCGCGACATCGCCCTCTACCGGCTCAACTACGTGAACGGGACGATCCCGGACGACGGCATCGTCGAGCCGCTGCCGTGGGAGCCCCCGCCGCCGCCGCCGCCGCCGCCACCGCCTCCTCCCCCTCCACCGCCTCCTCCCCCGGGCGAGCGTCCGCCTCCGGCGAGCTGCGACGACGAGCACGTCACCGTCCTCGGCACGCTCGAGCTCGGGCGCGACACCGGCAAGCCGCTCGCGGACAAGATCGTCTTCGCGGCACCGCCCTTCCCGGGGGACCCCGTCCTCCCGGTGCTCGTCTGCGTCGAGATGCAGCACGCGAGCTCGGGGTGGCTGACGCTCGACGACGAGGCGCTCGCGACCCCTCGCGACTTCAAGCCGGGGCTCACCGGGCTGGAGCTGCGCGGCGTCGTCGAGTCCGGCACCGGGAAGCTCGCCGGGACGATGGCGGGCAAGCCGGGCGCGTGGCTCGTCGCGCGCGTCATCGCGGATCCCGGTCGCTACGATCCCGCCCGCGACCACGACGACGGCGACGACGACGGGGACGACGACGGGGACGACGACGGGGACGACGACGGGGACGGCGACCACGACTCCGCCGCGAGCACGACGGGGTCCGTGGGCCCGCGGTCGGTGAGCGGGCGCGGCGGCTGCGGCACCTCCGGCGGCGCGGGTTCGCTCGCCGCGCTCGCGCTCCTGGTGTTCCTGAGGCTGCGGCGCCGCTGATCGCGGCGCGGAGGCGCCCCGAGCGCCTTCTCCGGGGGAGGGGATGACAGCTCCGCTCCTCGCCCTCGCGCTCGCCGCCGCCGAGATCCTCTTTCCCCCGTGGCCGCTCTCGCCGGACGGCGAGCCGGTCGCGGTCCGCGGCGACGCCGCGCCGGAGGCGAGCGGGGCGTCGCTCGCGCCGCTCGCGCCCGGGCTGTGGCGCGTCGTCCCC
>JAHWYA010000037.1 GCA_020028115.1 Anaeromyxobacter sp. | reverse complement strand
ACGCCCGGGACGATCTCGCCGTTCCGGCCGTAGCGCGTGAGCCCCTCCATGACGTGCCCGAGGACCCAGTTGCTCACCTGGTCCGTCGCGCGCGTCGAGTCGAGCTGCGGCGGCTCCTCTGCCATCGCGAGCCGGAGCACCTTGCCGTCCGCGCTCGCGCGCGCGTCGCCTCCCGAGCAGCCGAGCGCCGACGCGAGGGCGACGAGCGCGGCCGGGACGAGGGTCGTGAGCCGGATCTTGGCCATGGGCGCGCGGACCGCCGCGGGAAGCGGCCCCTCGATGCCGGTACTTGTCGGCGCGCGGTCCCGGCGTCAAGCGCGACGACCCCGGGAGGGTCGCTCGCCGGGGCGTGCCGAGCGTATCGCACCTGCGGCCGGGAGTGCGCCCTCCGTGACATCGATGCGGTCCGCGGGGACCCCGGCCAGCTCCAGCAGGTGATCCTGAACCTCGCGGTGAGCGCCCGCGACGCGATGCCGGACGGCGGCACCCTGACGCTCGAGACGGCCACCTTCGACGCGAGCGCCGGCGGCGCCGTCCCGGGGCTCCCGGCGAGGGGGCGGTACGTGACGCTCTCCGTCGCCGACACCGGCATCCCGCCCGAGCACCTCGCCCGGCTGTTCGACCCGTTCTTCACGACGAAGCCCGTCGGCAGGGGGACCGGCCTCGGGCTCGCCACCAGCCTTCGGCATCGCAAGCGACACGGCGGCACCATCCGCGTCGAGAGCGATCGCACCGGGCGCATTGACTGCTCGCGAAGGCAGCCGTAGGCTCTCTCGCGATGCACCCCCTCGCCAGCCCGTGCTTCACCCAGGCGGCCGCACACGCGGCGGCATGCGGCTGGTGGCGTCCCGCGTAAAGCCGGGCGCCCTCCTCTCGACTCCAGCTCGACGAAAGGTGGCGGCCCGGCCGGGCCGCCGCGCCGGCGGTCCATCCCGGGCCCGACGACATGAATCGATACACGTTCGGTGACGACGATCGGGCGGCCGCGAGGCTCAGGCTGCTCGCCGAGACGTACGAGGTGGTCACGCGCGACCTCCTCGCGCGCGGAGGGGTTCCGGGGTGCGGCCTGGCCGCCGACCTCGGGTGCGGAGGCGGGTGGTCCACGCGCCTCCTCCGCGACGTGCTCCGGCCGGTCCGCACCGTCGGGCTCGACGCCTCGGAGCGCTTCGTCGCGGAGGCGCGGCGGCGGCACGGCCCCGGGCTCGAGTTCGAGGTCCACGACGTCACCCGCGCGCCGTTCCCGGCGGGCACGCCGGAGCTGCTGCTCTGCCGGTTCCTGCTCACCCACCTCCCCGACACCGGCGCCGTGCTCGGCGCCTGGGCGGCCGCGGCCGCGCCCGGAGCGCGGCTGCTCGTGCACGAGACGGAGTCGCTCCGCGCCGAGCACCCGTCGCTCGCGCGCTACTACGCGCTCGTCGCGCGGCTGCAGGAGCACTACGGCCAGGTGCTGGAGGTCGGCGCCTCGCTCGAAGCGGCGTTCGCGGCGTCCGCGTGGCGGGTGACGGATTCCCGCACGGTGGCGCGCGAGATCCCGGCGCCCCGGATGGCCGAGCTGCACCTCGCGAACCTCCGGACCTGGCGGGAGGACGAGTACGCGCAGCGGACCTTCGACCGCGCCGAGCTCGACGGGCTGGAGCGGGCGCTGGAGCGGATCGCGGCCGGAGCGGAGCCCGCGGGCACGGTGCGCAACGCGGTCAGGCAGATCGTGGCGGGGAGGCGATCGTGAGCGACCGCGATCCGACGATGGGCGAATCCGAGGCGCGGCACTTCCCGCGCGAGGCGCTCCCGCTCCGTCCGGACGTGCCGGGCGCGGCGTACTTCGCGGTCGCGCTGGACCGCGTGATGCTCACGTGGTTCGAGGTGGAGCCGGGGACCCGGTTCGAGCGGCACGCGCACGAGGCGGATCAGATCACGATGGTGCTCGAGGGCGAGCTCGTGTTCGAGCTCGACTCCGGCCGGGAGGAGCGCGTCGGGCCCGGAGGCGTCATGGCGCTCCCGGGCGGCGTGCCGCACGCCGTCCGCGCCGGCGCCGGCAAGGTGAAGGCGGTCGACGCCTGGTCGCCGCCGCGGCGGTGACCGCCCGCTCGCCCTCCTATGCCCGCATCCAGCGCGACGGCGCGTGCCACAGCTCGCGCTCGAGCGCACACTGCGAGCACCGCTGCCCGGCGCCCGCGCCCGCCACCGGCCGGCCGCAGTCGCAGCGGGCGAGCCGCTCCACGACGAACGCGGTCGCACGCTCCGTCACGCCCCGGTCGCGCAGGATGCGACGGTGCCCGAGGCCGCTCGTCGTGACGAGCTCCGCGTGACTCCACGTTCGGACGATGTCGTCACCGTCGGTCCAGGGGACCTCCCGGTCGTCGCGATCGTGGAAGACGAGGAGCGGGGTCGCCGCTCGCACGCCGTCCGCGAGGTCGAAGTCCTCGAGCGCGATGCCGAGCCTGCGCTGCAGCCGCGCCCGCGTCGCCTGCCGCACGTCCGGGCGGAGCCGCAGGGCGTCGCAGAAGCGGTCGAAGAACTCGACCGGACCGCGCGGGGGCGCGAGCATCACCGCGGCGTCGAGCTCGAGGCCACCCGCGACCGCCCAGGCGAGCCCGGCGCCTCCGATGGAATGGGCGATCGCCGCGCGCGCCCCGACCCGTGCGGCCACCGCCGAGATCGCCTCCGCGAAGCCGATGCCGGACGTGAGCCGTCCGCTGGACCGGCCGTGGGCGGGGGCGTCGAACGCGATCGCAGCGCAGCCCGCCGCGACGAGCGGTTCGACGAACGGCGCGAGCTGGGCGGCGCGTCCACCCCAGCCGTGCACGAGGAGGACCGCGGGGCCCTCGCCGAAGCGCCACGCGACGAGCCGTTCGCGTCCGCAGGGGACCACGAAGGCGTCCCCGCGCGCGGGTCCGTGACCGTTCCGGACCGCGTGCCGGCGAGGGCTCAGGAACAGCTGCTCCCCGGCGCGGGCGGCGAGCGCGGGCGCGACGGCCCCGAGCGCCGCGAACGCGAGGCGGAGCGGAAGCGGCGCGTGCATTTCGGAACGAACGGTCGTGCTTTTATCTGGCTGTGGCTGACGCATTTCGGTCCTCTCCTTCCGGTGGTCCTGCGGGGGTTCAGCGACGTGGAGCGCGTGCGCCGGCGACGAGCGCCTCGAACGCCCGATGCGCGCGCTCGCCGGCCTTCGGGTCGTCGAGCAGCCGAGAGGCGTGGTGCCACGCGAGGCCGATGCCGTCCACCTCGAACGCGAACTGCTGGGGGTCGAGGTCGCTCCGGAAGTGCCCCGCGTCGATCGCCCTGCGCACCGCCCCGGCGAGGAACGCGTGCCACTCCCGGCGGATCTCGCGGAGCCGATCGCGGATCGGCCCGGGGCGGTCGTCGAACTCGACGGCCGCGGCCACGAAGACGCAGCCTCCGGGCTGCGGGACGCGCTCCGGCCAGCGCAGCAAGCCCTCGAACAGCGCCCGGACGCGCGGCTCCCCGCGCGGCGCGGCGAGCGCCGGCATCACGACGACCTGGGCGAAGCGGGCGGCGGCGTACTCGAGCGTCCGGAGCTGGAGCGATTCCTTCGAGCCGAAGTGCGCGAAGAGGCCGCTCTTCGAGAGCGCCAGCTCCTCCGAGAGCATCCCGATCGTGATCCCCTCGAGCCCGACACGGCTCGCGAGCTTGAGCGCGCCCTCCAGGATCGCGTCGCGCGTCTGGTCGCCCTTGCACCCCACGCTGCGAAAATAGAACGACCGTTCGTACGAACAAGAGCCCCGAGGGGGGAGTCCTCACTGGCGCCGGACGGTCGGACGAGTGGTTGTCCGCCCGTTCACACTGAGCAAGAATGCGACCGGTCGCCGCCGCGACTGCCCGAGTTCGGGTGCAGGGGGAGCCGTGAACAGTTCGAGCCGACTCACGACCGCCGTCGCGGTCCTCGCCGTAGCGTTCGCTGCCGGGTGTTCGCCCGATCAGACGGGAGACGTCTTCGGCGTCCCCGAGAACCGCAGCCCCATCGCGCGCGACGATGCGTTCACGGTGGCGCACCGGGGCGAGGCCGTCCTCTCGCTCACCGCGAACGACGAAGATCCGGAGGGCTTCCACCTCTGGGTCGTCTCCGTCACGAACCCGCTTCACGGCGCGCTCCACTACGACACCTGGGTCGAGTCTTACGTGTACGAAGCCCCGGCCGGCTTCGCGGGTGAGGACTCGTTCCGCTACACGGTCCGTGATCAGATGGGCGCCGAGGCGTCCGCCAACGTGCGGATCACGGTCGAGCCGAACTCGGCTCCGACCGCGGGGGCGCCGCAGTGGGCGTACACCTACGAGGACGCGCCGGCGACGCTGGCGCTCTCGGGGGCGGACGTCGAGGACATTCCCGCGCAGCTCCGGGTCGAGGTCGTCGTCCCGCCGGTGTTCGGGACGCTCGCGCCCGCGTCCGGGCCCGCCACCCTCGTGGCGACCTATACGCCGTCCGCCAACTGGTCCGGCACGGACTCGTTCTCGTTCCGGGTGGTGGACTCGGAGGGCGCGGCGTCCGAGCCGGTCACCGCGACGGTCGAGGTCTGGCCGGTGAACGACGCGCCGGTCGCCGCAGCGGTCGAGCCGCTCGCGCTCGACGAGGACGGCTCGGTCGCCGTGACGCTGACGGGATCCGATCCCGAGACCGCCGCCACCGGCCTCGAGGTCATCGTCTACCAGTACCCCGCGCACGGCGCCGTCTCGGGCTCGGGCTCGACCTGGTATTCGCTCGCCCCGTACCAGCTCACGTACGCGCCGTTCGCGAACTACGCGGGGCCGGACTCGTTCGTCTACCGGGTCCGCGACCCGGAGGGCGCGCTGTCGCCGCCGGTGACGGTGACCGTGACCGTTCGCCAGGTGAACGACGCTCCGGTCGCGACGCCGCGGAGCGTCGCCGCGACAGAGGACGTCCCGGTCGCGATGCAGCTCACCGGGACGGATCTCGAGTCGCAGGCGGGCGCGCTCGCGGTCGAGGTCCTGACGCAGCCCGCGCGCGGCACGCTCTCCGCGCTCTCGGGAGCGGCGCCGCTCGGCGTGACCTTCACACCGGCCCGTGACTACCTCGGCCCGGACTCGTTCACGTTCCGCGTGGTCGATCCCGCGGGCGTCCCATCGGAGCCCGCCACCGTCTCGATCGCGGTCGCGGCCGTGAACGATCCGCCGTCCGCGACGACGGTGGCGCCCGTGGTCACGAACGAGGACGTCCCGGTCGCGGTCGAGCTGACCGGCGCGGATCCGGACGACGCCGTGACGAGCCTCGTCGCGGTGGTCACGGCCGCACCCGCGCACGGGACGCTCTCTGCGTCATCCGGGACGGCGCCGCTCGCGATCACCTACACGCCGGCGCCGGGCTGGTCGGGCGCGGACGCCTTCGCGTTCAAGGTGAGGGATCTCGCGGGGGCGCTCTCCGCTCCCTCGACCGTCGCCGTCACGGTGAACCCGGTGCAGGACGGGCCGGTCGCGGGCGACGACGACGCCATCGTCTGCGCGGGCGGCTCCGTGCGCATCCGCGTGCTCCTGAACGACGGGGATCCGGACGGCGATCCCCTCGCCGTCGCGGCGGTGACGCAGGGCGCGCTCGGCGCGGTCGCGATCGACGGCGACGCGGTGGTCTACGCGTCGAACGGCACGGCCGGACCCGACGTCTTCACGTACACCGCGATGGACGGCGGGCGCACCGCGACCGCGGCGGTGAGCGTGACGGTCTCGGACCCGACAGTCCTCTCGGTGCTCCCGGCGAGCGGCACCACCGGCGGACCGCTCCAGCTCGCCGGCCGCTGCTTCGGGGCGACGCCCGGGACCGTCACCATCGGTGGCCGGGCGGCAGACGTCACCACCTGGACGGCGCGGTACGTGGTCGCGACCGTCCCGACCGACTTCGCGCCGGGCACGTACGAGGTGCTGGTGTCGCCGCCGGGGGCGCCTCCCGCCGCCACGATCTACGAGATCGTTCCCTGGATCGGACACGTCGAGCCGTACTACGCCGCGCCGGGCGAGGCGCAGAGCGTCCTCGGGGACGCCTTCGTCACGCCGGCCGGCACGGTCGCGTACGGCGGCGTCATCGCGTCGGTCGACGGCTGGACGAACACGGTGATCCAGAGCCGGATGCCTGGCGAGGGACGGTGGAGCCTCGTCGCGACGACCTCCGGCGGCGCGACGACGAACCCCTACCCGGTCACGGCCGCGGGGCCGGACACCTGGTGGACCGCTCGCGTACCCGCCGGGCGGTCCGACCACACCGCGGTCTGGACCGGCACCGAGCTCGTCGTCTTCGGCGGCGCTCGCGGTAGCGGGCTCCTCCTGAAGGACGGCGGCCGCTACGATCCGCGCCACGACGCATGGGTCCCGGTCGCCAAGATGGGCGAGGCCCGCGCGCGTCACACCGCCGTCTGGACGGGCACCGAGATGATCGTCTGGGGAGGCGCGACGGGCTCCTACGTCCAGACGAGCACCGGCGTGCGCTACCGGCCCGGCCCGGACGTCTGGGCGCCGACGAGCGTCTCGGGGGCGCCGCAGGCGCGCGAGCAGCACTCCGCGATCTGGACCGGCAGCCGGATGATCGTCTGGGGTGGCCTCAACTACATTGCGAGCCGGAACGACGGCGCGAGCTACGATCCGGTGAGTGATTCCTGGACGCCGCTCTCCACCTCGGGCGCGCCCTCGTCGCGGTACGCCCACGCCGCGGTCTGGACCGGGAAGGAGATGATCGTGTGGGGCGGGCTCGGCGGCGGCGCTCGCGGAGACGGCGCGCGCTACGACCCAGCGACCGACCGGTGGCGGCCGATGAGCAGCGTCGGCGCGCCGAGCCCTCGCGGCAACATGGCGGCGGTCTGGACGGGGGAGGAGTTGATCGTGTGGGGCGGTTCAGCCGTCTCCGGCGCCTACCTCGCGGATGGCGCGCGTTACGATCCGGTCGCGGACGAGTGGCGGCCGCTCACATCCGACGGCGCGCCGGCAGCGCGGGCCCACGCGCCCGCGGTGTGGACCGGGAAGGAGCTGGTCGTGTGGGGCGGCCGCGGGGGCGGCACGTCCGGCGGCCGGTACGACCCGGCCGGCGACCGCTGGGCGGCGATGGACGCCTCGACCGACGCGCGCGACGGTCATACCGCGGTGTGGACCGGCGCGGAGCTGATCGTGTGGGGCGGCTCGGGCGGGCTCGACACGGGCGCGCGCTGGTCGCCCGTAGCCGACGCATGGACGCCCACGCGCTCCGGAGCCCCGGGCGAGCCGGCGCCGCGCCGCGATCACGCCTGGGCGTGTCTGCCCGGCGGCGACCTCGTCGTCTGGGGCGGGAGCGCAGCCGGCAAGGGGGACGTCGCGGACGGCGCGCGCTACCACGCGTCGACCGGCACCTGGAGCCCGCTCGCGACCGCCGGCGCGCCGTCCCCGCGCGAGCAGGCGACCGCCGTCTGGACCGGCACGCACCTCCTCGTGTGGGGCGGCAAGCGCGTGGAGGGATCGACGACGGCGTACCTCGCCGACGGCGCGCGCTACGACCCCGCGGCCGACGAGTGGACCGCGATGGCGACCTCCGACGCCCCCGCCGCGCGGAGCGGCCACACGGCCACGTGGGCGGGCGGGAGGATGGTCGTGTTCGGCGGCCGAAACGGCACGAAGGCCTTCGGCGACGGCGGCGTCTACGACCCTGCCACCGACACGTGGGTCCCGCTCGCGACGCTCAACGCTCCCACCGCGCGCCTCCTCCACACCGCCGTGGGCGCCGGGGACGAGGTGATCGTGTGGGGAGGCGAGACGTTCGCTGCGGGCCGCCTCTCGACCGGCGCGCGCTATGACGTCGCGAGCGACGTCTGGAGGGTTCTCCCCACGTCCGCGGCGCCGACCCAGCGTTCGCGCCACGCCGCGGTCTGGACGGGCGACCAGATGTTCGTGTTCGGCGGGTCCGCCGGCGGGTCGGGTTACTACGACGGCGCACGGTACATCCCGCGCCTCGACGCGTGGGGCGCCGTCGCGAACGTTCCGTATGGCGTGTACGGCCACTCGGCGGTCTGGACCGGGACGCAGCTGATCGCGTGGGGGGGCTCGACGCCGCTCGGCCCGTTCCGCTGGAGCAGGACGCCGAGCGCGTCGGGGACCTGGACGACGAGCGCCGCGACCTCGGCGGCGCCGCCCGTCCGCGACGCGCCGTCCATGTGCTGGACCGGCACGGACGTCGTCGTCTGGGGAGGCGCGTCGGGCTCGACCGCGACCGGAGCGCTCGGCCGTTACCGACCGTGAGCGGCGCTCAGCCTCGGCGCCGCGAGGCGGTTTCCGCCGCTCGTATGGGCGCGCCCGCGGTCCGCCGCCGCGGGGCGTTCCGCGGCGCCACCGCCCGCTAGTGGACCAGCACCCCGGGCGTGCGCTCGCCCTTCGTGAAGGAGATGGCGCCGTCCTGGCCCTCGTCGACGACGACGTGGTCGCCCGCCTTGAACTCTCCCCGGAGGAGCTTCGTCGCGAGCGGATCCTGGATCATCCGCTGGATCGCCCGCTTGAGCGGCCGCGCGCCGTACACGGGATCGTAGCCCGCGTCGGCGATCGCCTCGCGCGCCGCCTCGCTGAGGTCGATGGTGATGCGCCGCTCGTCGAGGAGCTTCCGCAGCCGGCCGAGCTGGATCTCGACGATGCGCCCGACGTGCTCGCGCGTGAGCGGCCGGAACACGACGATCTCGTCGACCCGGTTCAGGAACTCGGGGCGGAACTCGGACTTCAGGTTCTCGAGCGCGGCCTCGCGGATCGCTTGCACGTCGGCGCCGGGCCGGCCGGCGAGCCGCTGGATCTCCTGCGACCCGATGTTGGACGTCATGATCACGACGGCGTTCCGGAAGTCGACCGTGCGCCCCTGGCCGTCGGTCAGCCGGCCGTCGTCGAGGATCTGGAGGAGCACGTTGAACACGTCGTGGTGGGCCTTCTCGATCTCGTCGAAGAGGATCACGGCGTACGGCCGGCGGCGGACCGCCTCCGTGAGCTGCCCGCCCTCGTCGTACCCGACGTAGCCCGGGGGCGCGCCGATGAGCCGCGCCACCGAGTGCTTCTCCATGTACTCGGACATGTCGATGCGGACCATCGCCTGCTCGTCGTCGAACAGGAACTCGGCGAGCGCGCGGGCGGTCTCGGTCTTCCCCACGCCGGTGGGGCCGAGGAAGATGAACGAGCCGATGGGCCGGTTCGGGTCCTGCAGGCCGGAGCGGGCGCGCCGGACCGCGGCGGAGACCGCCTGCACCCCCTCGTCCTGGCCCACCACGCGCTGGGCGAGCCTCGCCTCCATGCCGAGGAGCTTCTCGACCTCCCCCTCCACGAGCTTCGACACCGGGATCTTGGTCCACTTCGAGACCACCTCGGCGATCTCCTCGGGCGTCACCTCCTCGCGGAGCATGGCGCCGCCGCGGTGCAGCTCGGCGAGGCGGTCCTGCAGCTGCTGGACGCGCCGCTGCGCGTCCGGGAGGCGCCCGAACTTGATCTCCGCGGCCTTCTGGAAGTTCGCCTCGCGCTCGGCCTTCGCCTGCTCGTTCCGGAGCGCGTCGACGTCCTGCTTCGCGGCCGCGAGCTCCTGGATCGCCTTCTTCTC
>JAHWYA010000392.1 GCA_020028115.1 Anaeromyxobacter sp. | reverse complement strand
GCTGCACCTCGCCGGACAGGACAGCCGCGCGCTCGCCCGGCGCGCCGGGATCGCGCTCGAGGACGCGCGCCGGATCGTCGGCGCCGTCATCGGGCGGGATCGCCCGCTGCGTGAGGCGCGCAACGTCCGCCGCGAGGTGCTCGACCGCGTCGAGGCGCTCGCGCGCGACGCCGACCTCGTCGAGGTCACCCGGGTCGATGCGCGCGACGGGTTCCGCCGGTACCTGTTCGAGCTGCCCGACGGCGCCCGCGTCGAGACCGTCCGCATCCCGCTCTACGACACGCACCACGTGGTGTGCCTCTCGTCGCAGGCGGGCTGCGCCCTCGGCTGCGCCTTCTGCGCCACCGGCGCCCTCGGCCTCGTCCGCTCCCTCGCGTCCTGGGAGATCGTGCGCCAGCTGCAGCGCGTGCGCGCCGACAGCGCCCGCCCGGTGACGGGCGTCGTCTTCATGGGGCAGGGCGAGCCCTTCCAGAACTACGACGCGGTCCTCGACGCGGCCTACGCGCTCTGCGATCCGTCGGGCGCGCGCATCGACGCGCGGCGGATCTCGATCTCCACGGCCGGGGTCGTCCCCGCCATCCGCCGCTACACGGCCGAGGGGCACAAGTTCCGGCTGTGCGTGTCGCTGAACGCCGCGATCCCGGAGAAGCGCCGCGCGCTCATGCCGATCGAGCGGGGGTTCCCGCTGCCGGAGCTCGCGGACGCGATCCGCGAGCACGCCGCTCGGCGCGGCCGCGTCACGGTCGAGTACGTGATGATCTCCGGGGTGAACGTCGGCGACGAGGACGCCGCCGCCCTGGGCGCGCTCCTCCGCGGCATCCCGGTCCGGCTGAACCCGATCGCCGTGAACGACGCCACGGGGCGCTTCGTCCCGCCCGGCGAGGACGAGTGGAACCGGTTTCGCGACGCGCTCGCGCGGGAGCTGCCGGGGCAGCCGGTGGTGCGGCGCTACTCGGGCGGCCAGGACGAGCACGCCGCCTGCGGCATGCTGGCATCTAGAACGGGGGGCCACTCGCTCCGCGGGGCCTGACGGCCCGCGGAGCTCGCGCCCCCCCGAGCCCCCCGCTCGCTTCCGGGGCAGCCTCATCCGGCTGCCCCTGCGCTCGCCTCACCGCTCGCCGGCGTCGAACAATTCCAGGTTCTCCAGCAGCTCGAGCTGCTCGAGCAGCTCGAAGTCACGGAGCAGGTCGGGATCCGAAGCTTCCTCTCGCCGGGCCGGCGCGCGGCTCGCGGTCGTCGTCGCGGCGGCGGACGGGTCCACCGGCGCGGGCGGCGGCGTGGACGCGGCGGCGAGCGCGGCGGCGAGCAGGACGGCGATCACGGGGTCAGCAGGTCCACGGCGAGCACCGTCTTGTACACGGTCGCGCGCCCCGCGTAGAAGTCGCCGGGCCAGAGCACGTCGAGCTCGACGCCGACGAGCACGCCGTCGCGCGGCGCCCAGGTGACGCCGAGGTCCGCCTCGGTGCCGTACACCTTCCCGTCGAACGGCCCGGCGACGTCGGCGCGGAGCCACGCGGCGCGCGCCTGGACCGACACCTCCTTCGTCGGATCGACCGCCACCGAGAGCCCCGGCGCGACGACGCCCCGGCCGTTCACGCCGGGGGCGGTGGCCTGCCGGGCCGCGAACGTCTCCGAGAGCCCGCCGCCGAAGAAGAGGTTCGTCGCCGTGACGTACGGCGCGATCCCGAGGAACGCGTCGTACGAGCCGCCCGTCGCGGCGGCGCCGACCGCGCCACGCGGCGGGGTGCCGCCGGACAGGTACAGGAAGAACGGGCCGGCGGAGACCCGCTCCCCGAGATCCGCCTCCCACCGCACCGACGCGAGCCGCCCCCGCAGCGCGACGTCCTCGGCGAGGAGGAGCCGGGTGCCGGCGGGGCCGGTCGTCGAGAGATGGTGGAGCGTCCCGCCCTGGACGGCCAGCGTCCACCCGACCCGGTGGCCGCGCCACGGCGCGAGGCTGCCGCTCGTGCCGGCCCAGAACACCGACGCGTCGCTCTCGAGCGGCGCCGACAGCGTCCGCGCGAGATCCTGGGCCGCGGGCGCCTCCCGCGGCGTCCCGAGCGCCCCGGCGACGTTCGCGACGCGCGCCTCGACGGCGCTCCCGCGCACGAGCTCGGCGAGGCTGCCCGAGCGGTCGCGGAGCGCCGCGGCGAACACGCCGGCGTGCTCGAACAGCGACGGGAGCCAGTCCGCGCGGACCACGGCGACCGGGGAGATCCCGCTCACGGTCGACGGGAAGTCGCGCGTCGGCTGGAAGACCCCGAGGGACAGGTCCCACGCCGGTCCGACCGCGCCGAGGTCGAGGTCGAGCTCCACGCCGGTCGCGTAGTCGTCGTGCACGTAGCCGTCCGCCACCGCCGTCCGCTTCCGGCCGGCGCGGACCGTCGCGAACCCGGCGCGGCCGAACGACCACGCCACGTAGGCCTCGCGCACGAGGAGCGTCTTCCGGAGCTCGTCTCCCACGGGCCGGCCGTTCGAGACGAGCGCGGGCGCCTCGAGGCGCGTCTCCTCGAGGGGGACGACGGCGAGCGCGCCCAGACACTGGCCGCCCCCGCCGCCGAGGACCCCGAGGCCGGTCTGCGCCGACGGCCAGAGGTCCGGGCGCAAGAGGCACACGCTCGCGATCCGCGGGAACTCGCGGCGCCGGAGCTCCCCCGTGTCGGCGGCGACGACCCAGCGCAGGTCGCCGCCGAGGAGCTTCCCGTCCACGCGGAGCGACGCGAACGCGGAGCCGTGCCGCTCGTCGCCGTCCGGCACGAGGTAGCCGCCGACGTCGAAGGTGCGGCGGCCCGCGTCGAACAGCACGGCGGTGCCCGGCACGTCGCGGGTGCTCGTCGTGCGCAGGTGCAAGGTCGCCTGCGTCCGGACGGAGTCCTCGCCGCGCGCCACGGGGGCGGCGGCCAGCACCGCGGCGGCGGCGAGCGCGAGGCGCACGCGGCGGGACGGCGAGGTCAGCGCCTGCGGCGCTGCCGCCACTCCTCCCGCGCCCGGTCGCGCTCCGCGGGCGACATCTCGCGCCAGCGCCGCAGGTTCTCGAGGTAGCGGGCGCGCTCGCGCGGCGAAGCCTCCACGATCTGCCGGAGCGCGGCGCGCATCTGGGCGCGGCGCTCCGGCGGCATGTCACGGAACCGCTGGAACCGCTCGAGGATCTCCCGCCGCTCGCGCGCGGGGAGCCGCCGGAAGGCGTCGAAGTTCTGGAGCACCTGCTCGCGGCGCTCCGGCGGGAGCCGGCGGAGCCGCTCGAGGCGGTCGCGGAGCTCGGCCTGGCGCTCGGGCGGCAGGGACCGGAACTGGCGCCAGCGCTCCCGGACCGCCTCGCGCTCCTCGGGCGAGAGCGACTCGAACCGCTCGCTTGTCCCCGGATCTCCTCTGCCCCGCGAAGCGGGGCTGGGGAGGGGGCGG
>JAHWYA010000036.1 GCA_020028115.1 Anaeromyxobacter sp. | reverse complement strand
GGCGCCCGCCCCTCCCGCCCGGTCCGCCGGTCCGGCCGCCGCGGCCCCCGCCGCCGCGCCGGGGCGACGCGATCCGTTCGGGTTCGGGGTCGGCGCGCCCGCGAAGGCGCCCGCGCCCGAGGAGGACTTCGGCGACATCGACATGGAGCCCGCGGCCCGGGGTCGCCCTGCGCCCGCCGCGCCCGCTGCGCGGGCCGCTCCCGCGGCGCCCTCTTCCCTCGCGGACGAGCTCTCGTTCGACGTCGACGCGGAGCCGGAGGCGCCCGCGAAGTCGCCGGCGCCGATCGAGCTCCCCGACGAGCCGGAGTCCGAGCCCGAGCTCGCGCCGATGCACGCCTTCGTCCCGCCGCCCGCCGCGGTGGGCCACAAGCCGGAGGCGCCGGCGCCCGCCGCCGCGCGCGACGGCGGCGAGGCGCTCCTGCGCGAGGCGCTCTCGAAGGCCTCGCTCGAGGTCATCGAGAAGGTCGTCTGGGAGGTGGTCCCGCAGCTCGCCGAGACCATCATCCGCGAGAACCTCGACCGGCTCGTAAAGCAGCGCCAGGGCTAGCGCCCGGCGCAGCGCCTCGGTCCGTCGCCCCGAACCCGACGCTCCCGATGCCGCGCCCGATCGTCTCGGGACCGGCGTCCCTCCCTTTCACGGAGAGCCACCTTGCAGAACCCCGCCATGAACGAAGACAACCGCACCGAGCTCGCGAAGGGCTACGAGCACCGCGAGGTCGAGGCGCGCTGGTACCCGTTCTGGGTCGAGCGCGGCTACTTCCACGGCGACGAGCACGACAGGACGCGTCCCCCGTTCTCCATCGTGCTGCCGCCGCCGAACGTCACCGGGTCGCTGCACCTCGGGCACGCGCTCACCGCGACGCTGCAGGACGTGCTCATCCGGTGGAAGAAGATGAGCGGCTTCAACACGCTCTGGCTCCCCGGCACCGATCACGCGGGCATCGCCACGCAGATGATCGTGGAGAAGGAGCTCAAGAAGACGGAGAAGGTGAGCCGCCACGACCTCGGCCGCGAGGAGTTCCTGAAGCGCGTCTGGGCCTGGAAGGAGAAGTACGGCTCGCGGATCGGCGAGCAGCACGAGGCCCTCGGCGCGTCCCTCGACTGGGACCGCGAGCGCTTCACGATGGACGAGGGGCTCTCCCGGGCGGTGCGCGAGGTGTTCGTGCGCCTCCACGAGGAGGGGCTCGTCTACCGCGAGAAGAAGCTCATCAACTGGTGCCCCGACTGCCACACGGCGCTCTCCGACCTCGAGGTCGAGCAGAAGGACGCCGAGGCCGGCGAGCTCTGGTCGTTCGCGTACCCGCTCGCCGACGGCTCCGGCGAGATTGTGGTGGCGACGACGCGGCCGGAGACGATGCTCGGCGACACCGCGGTGGCGGTGCACCCGGACGACGAGCGCTACCGCGCCATCGTCGGCAAGAAGGTCCGCCACCCGCTCACCGGCCGGGAGTTCCCGATCATCGCCGACGCGATCCTGGTCGATCCGAAGTTCGGGACCGGCGCGGTCAAGGTGACGCCCGCGCACGACTTCAACGACTTCGAGACCGGCAAGCGGCACGGCCTCGAGCAGCTCACGGTGATCGACGTCTCCGGCAGGATGAACGCCGCGGCCGGGCCGGTCGCCGGGCTCGATCGCTTCGACGCGCGCAAGAAGGTGAAGGAGCTCGTCGCCGCGCAGGGGCTCGACCGCGGGACGAAGGCGCACGTGCTCGCGATCGGCCGCTGCCAGCGCTCGCAGACGATCCTCGAGCCGCTCCTCTCCGACCAGTGGTACGTCCGGATCGAGCCGCTCGCGCGCCCCGCGATCGAGGCGGTGGAGCAGGGGCGCACCCGGTTCATCCCCGAGACGTGGACGAACACGTACATGGCGTGGATGCGGAACATCCACGACTGGTGCATCAGCCGCCAGCTCTGGTGGGGCCACCAGATCCCGGCGTGGTACTGCCCGGACGGCCACGTCACCGTCGCGCGCGCGGCGCCCGGGGCGTGCGAAGTCTGTGGCAGCGCGGCGCTGCGCCAGGACGAGGACGTCCTCGACACCTGGTTCTCGTCGGCGCTGTGGCCGTTCTCGACGATGGGGTGGCCCGACCGGACCGAGACGCTGCGCACCTTCTACCCGACGTCCGTCATGGAGACGGGGCACGACATCATCTTCTTCTGGGTGGCCCGGATGATGATGATGGGCCTCCACTTCATGGGCGACGTGCCCTTCCGGACCGTCTACCTGCACCCGATGGTGCGGGACGAGAGGGGCCAGAAGATGTCGAAGACGAAGGGGAACGTCATCGACCCCCTCGTCATCACCGAGCAGTACGGCGCCGACGCGCTCCGCTTCACCCTCGCCGCGCTCACCGCGCAGGGGCGCGACATCAAGCTCGCGAAGGAGCGGATCGAGGGCTACCGCGCCTTCGCGAACAAGCTCTGGAACGCGACGCGCTTCGCCCTCATGAACCTCGAGGGGTTCGAGGTCTCGTCCGTCGGCAGCGCGCCCCGCACCGCCGCCGACCGCTGGATCCTCGCGCGCCTGCAGCGCGCGGTGAACGAGACGATCGAGGCGCTCGAGGCGTTCCGGTTCAACGACGCGGCGAGCACCGTCTACCAGTTCGTGTGGCACGAGCTCTGCGACTGGTACATCGAGCTCGCCAAGGAGGCCCTCTACGGCGACGACCCGGCCCGCAAGCGCACCACGCAGGCCGTCCTCGTCGAGTGCCTCGAGACGACCTACCGGCTCCTGCACCCGTTCATGCCGTTCATCACCGAGGAGCTCTGGCACGTCGTCCGCGCGAAGGTCCGGGCGGACGGGTGGGCCGACTCCATCCTCGCTGCGCCGTACCCGGCGCCGGGGAAGCTGGACGAGGCGGCCGAGCGCGCCTTCGGGCCGGTGATCGGGCTCGTCGACGCGATCCGGAACATCCGCGGCGAGATGAGCATCCCGTTCAAGGTCGTCCTCGAGGACGTCGAGATCGGCTCGCTCGACGCCGACGCGGCCGCGACCGTGCACGCGGAGCTCGGCCGGATCCACCGGCTCGCGAACGTGAAGGACGCGGTCGTCCGTCCGGCCGGGACGCCCCCGGCCAAGCGGGGCGCGAGCGCGGTCGCGGTGGGCGCCGGCTTCGAGGTGCGGGTCGGCCTCGCCGGGGCGATCGACGTCCAGGCCGAGCTCGGGCGGATCGACAAGGAGATCGCGAAGTTGGAGCAGGACCTCGCGGGGATCGAGAAGAAGCTCGAGAACCCGAACTTCGTGCAGAAGGCGCCCCCGGAGGTCGTCGAGAAGGACCGGGCGCGGGCGGAGGAGCTTCGCGAAAAAAGAGGGAAGCTCGCGGCCCATCGTGCCATGCTGTCCGACGCGCAGAGCACGCCCGCGAACGACGCGGCGAGGAGGGAATCGATGGAGACGAACAACCCCCAGGATCCGAACCAGCCGTCCACGCCGGTGCAGACGGTGATGGAGCAGGTGCAGCAGGCCGTCAGCACCGCCGCCGAGGTCGGGAAGGCGGCGCTGTCCGCCGCCGCCGCGACCGCCGGCGCCGCGATGGACAAGATGATGCCGGAGCGGAAGCCCGCGCGGAAGGCGGCGCGGAAGCCGGCGAAGAAGGCGAAGAAGGCCGTCCGCAAGGCCGCGCCCCGCAAGGCGGCGAAGGCCGCGAAGAAGCCGGCGCGCAAGCCCGCGCGGAAGGCCGCGAAGGCGCGCAAGTCGGCGCGGAAGGCCGTGAAGGCCCGCAAGCCGGCGCGCAAGCCGAAGCGCCGGTAGGTGCCGTTCGTGGAGCGGCTCGCGGCGCACGCCGAGCGGCTCGTCGAGCTCGCCCTCGAGGAGGATCTCCTCCTCGGGGACGCGACGAGCGAGGCGACGATCGACGCCGCGGCGGAGGGCGAGGGGCGGTTCCTCGCGAAGGAGGACCTCTTCGTCGCCGGGGTCGCCGTCGCCGGCCGCGTCTTCGAGCTGCTCGGCGCGGAGTGCCGCTTCGACGTCGAGGACGGGGCGCGGGTGCCGAAGGGCACGATCTTCGGCGCCGCCTCCGGGCGCGTCCGCGCGCTCCTCGCCGCGGAGCGCACCGCCCTCAACTTCCTGCAGCGGCTGTCCGGCGTCGCGACCGCGACGCGCCGGTGCGTCGACGCGCTCGCCGCCGGCGGCGGCCGCACGCGGCTCCTCGACACCCGCAAGACGACCCCGGGCTGGCGGATGCTGGAGAAGGCGGCCGTCCGTGCCGGCGGGGGCCGGAACCACCGGTTCTCCCTCGGCGACGGGATCCTCGTGAAGGACAACCACGTCGCGGCGTGCGGCGGCGTCGCCGAGGCGGTGCGCCGCGCCCGCGAGCGGGCGGGCGCCATGCTGAAGCTCGAGGTGGAGGTCGTCGATCTCCCCGGGCTCGACGCCGCGATCGGCGCCGGGGCGGACATCGTCCTCCTCGACAACATGGACGACGCGGCCATGGCGGAGGCCGTCCGGCGGGCCGCCGGGCGGGTGCTCCTCGAGGCGAGCGGCAACATGACGCTCGAGCGGCTGCCGCGCGTCGCGGCCACCGGCGTCGACTTCGTCTCGATGGGCGCGATCACCCACTCGGCGCGCGCGGTGGACATCTCCTTCGAGCTGGAGTGAGATTTCGGGGGTCCATGGCTCCGGAGCGTCCCGAATCGGAAGAGCTCGTCCTCGCCTTCCTGGCCGAGGCGGGGGACGAGTTCGTGTCCGGCGAGGCGATCTCGGACAAGCTCGGCCTCACGCGGGCCGCCGTCTGGAAGCACGTCGAGGCGCTCCGCACGCAGGGGTACCGGATCGATGCCTTCCCCGCGCGCGGCTACCGGCTCGCCGGGGTGCCCGATCGGATCGGCGCGCTCGAGCTGCGGCCGCTCCTCAACACCCACGACGTCGGCCGGGTCATCCACTGGTACGAGGAGATCGGCTCGACGAGCGATCGTGCGAAGGAGCTCGCGGACGAGGGGGCCGAGCACGGCGAGGTGGTCGTCGCGGAGCGGCAGACGGCCGGGCGCGGGCGACGCGGGCGGATGTGGGCCTCTCCCGCGCGCCGGAACCTGTACTTCTCGGTCGTCCTCCGCCCCGAGCTCCCGCCGGCGCGGGCCCCCGAGCTGACGCTCGTCGCCTCGATCGCGCTGTGCGAGGCCCTCCGGCACGCGGGCGTCGAGGCGGGGATCAAGTGGCCGAACGACCTGCTCGCGCCCGGCGGGAGCAAGCTCGCCGGGATCCTCTCCGAGCTCGCCGCCGAGCCCGACAGGGTCGAGTGGATCGTGCTCGGCGTGGGGGTGAACGTGAACGCCCGCCGCGAGGACTTCCCGGCGGACCTCCGCGACTCCGCGACGAGCGTCCTCCTCGAGCGCGGCCAGCCCGCCCCCCGGGCGCTCTTCGCCGCCGCCTGCTTCACCGCCCTCGAGGAGTGGCTCGACCGCCACGCGGAGCAGGGGTTCGGCGCCATCCGGGACGCGTGGCGCGAGCGGAGCGTGACGCTCGGCCGGGAGGTGGCCGTGAAGGTGGACGGGCGGGAGGTGTCGGGCACCGCCGAGGACCTCGACGAGACCGGGGCGCTCCTCGTCCGGACGCCGGCCGGGGTGGAGCGGATCACGTCCGGCGACATCACCCTGCTTCGCGCGCGTTGACGAGCGCAGGGGCAGCCGGACGAGCTGCTCCGCCGTAATTGACCAAGGCCTCCGCCCGCGGCTAACCTCGCGGCGTGCTGCTCGCCATCGACGTCGGGAACACCAACACGGTCATCGGTGCGTTCGAGGGCGTCACGCTCCGGAACCACTGGCGGCTCCAGACGAACCAGAGCCGGACCGCGGACGAGTACGGGATCCTGCTGCGGCAGCTCTTCGAGCTGTCCGGCCTCGATCCCGGGAAGGTGAGCGCGGTCGCGATCTCGAGCGTGGTGCCCCCGCTCGCGCTCACGCTCGAGCAGATGAGCGTCCGGTACTTCAAGGTGAAGCCGATGTTCGTCGGCCCGGGCGTGAAGACCGGGATGCCGATCCTCTACGAGAACCCGCGCGAGGTCGGCGCGGACCGCGTGGTGAACGCGGTCGCCGCCTACGAGCGGTGGCGGTGCGGGCTCATCGTGGTCGACTTCGGCACGGCCACCACCTTCGACGCGGTCTCGCAGAAGGGCGAGTACCTCGGCGGCGCCATCTGCCCTGGCATCACCATCTCGATGGACGCGCTCTTCCGCTCGGCGTCGAAGCTCCCGCGCGTCGAGTTCTTGCGTCCGCCCCACGTCATCGGGCGGAACACCGTCGCGTCCATCCAGGCGGGGGTCGTCTACGGCTACGTCGGCCTGGTCGACGGCATCTGCGCCCGCATGTCGGAGGAGCTCGGCTTCACCCCGAAGATCGTCGCGACCGGCGGCCTCGCGCCGCTCATCTCCGGCGTGTCGAAGGCGATCCAGGAGGTGGACGAGCACCTCACGCTCGACGGGCTCCGCATCCTGCACGAGCGCAACCGGTGACCGGGCAGACGGGCACGGCCGGTGCGGGCGAAGCGGCGCCGCGCGCCTCGTTCGAGGAGGGGCTCGCGGCGTTCGCCGCGCGCGACCTCGCCGGCGCGCACGCGGCGTTCGAGCGCGCGCACCGGCGCGACCCGCGCGAGCCCGCGTTCATGTCCTGGTACGGGCTCACGCTCGTGCTGGTCGAGAAGAACTCGAACCTCGGCGTCCTGCTCGTCGACCAGGCGCTGCGCGCCGCGGGTCCCGGGCCGGAGCTGCTCCTCAACTCCGCGCGCGTCCACCTCGCGCTCAACCAGCGCGACCGCGCCGTGCGCGCCGTCCACCGCGGCCTCGAGCAGTGGCCCGACGATCCGCGGCTGTGCGCGGCGCGGGACGCGATGGGGGCGCGGCGCGAGCCGGTGCTCCCGTTCCTCACCCGCGGGAACCCGCTGAACCGCGTCCTCGGGCGGCTCCGCCAGCGCTGGGCCCGGCGGAACGGGCCCGTGTACGAGCTGTCCCCGGTCTCGCTCGGCGTGCCGCTCGGCGACGGCGAGCAGGGGAGCTGAGATGGCCGACTGCCCGCTCCCGCTCGAGACGCTCCCGAAGCCGCTCCAGAAGCACGCCGATCCGAAGGCGCCGCCGCCGCTCCGGATGATGGGCGCGAAGGGGCTCGTGCCGGCGGTCGCGGCGAACGACCTCTCGACGCTCCTGTTCATGCTCTCGTTCGACCCCGACGCGGGCGTCGCCGCGGCCGCGCTGAAGACCGCCGAGGGGCTCCCGGACAAGATCTGGGGCGTCGCGCTGCGCGCGGAGGGCATGAAGGGCGTCGTCCTCGACTGGCTCGCGGACCGCTTCGCCGGCAAGGAGGCCGCCCTCGAGCTCGTGCTGATGAACCCGGCGACGCTCGACGAGACCATCGCCCGGCTCGCGCCGGCGGTGTCGCAGCGGCTCGCCGACGTGGTGCGGCAGAACGAGCTGCGGCTCCTGCGCCACGAGGGGATCCTCCGCGGCCTCTGCGCGAACCCGAACGCCCTCGCGTCGACGGTCGACGGCGCCTGCGACTTCTGCGTCCGCAACGGCCTCACGCTCCTCGACGTCCCGAGGTCGGTCGACGCGCACCAGCGCGTCCACGGCGTCGATCCGCGGGCGAAGGCGCCCGAGCCGCAGGAGACCGCGGCGGCGCTGCTCCAGGAGTTCGGCGAGGTGCTCGCGACCGACGCGGGCGAGGCCGCCGCCGCGGCCCCCGCCGACGCGCCGCAGGAGGACCCGAAGCGGGTCAACATCACGAAGCGCATCATGAAGATGTCGGTGTCCGAGAAGATCAAGCTCGCGACGCTCGGCAACAAGGAGGCGCGGACGATCCTCCTGCGCGACTCGAACAAGCTCGTCTGCATGGCGGCCGCGACGAGCCCGCGGATCACCGACGGCGAGATCCTCGGGCTCGCGAACTCGCGCACGGTGAACGCGGACGTGCTGCGGTACGTCTACTCGAGCCGCGAGTTCCTGAAGCACTACGCGATCAAGATGTCGATCGTGAAGAACCCGAAGGTCCCGCTCCCGACCGCGCTCAAGCTCATGTACACGCTGCAGGAGAAGGACATCAAGGAGCTCGCCCGCGACCGGAACGTCCCGCAGACCATCCAGTCGCAGGCGAAGTCCTTCCTCATGAAGAAGGAGATGGCGTCGAAGGGCTCCGGTGGCGGGAAGCACTGAGCGGGAGGGAGAGGGGACGGTGGCCGAAGCCTCGCCGCCCGTGAAGGTCGGACGCGCCGTCTGGCTCTCCGCCGCCACGATGGCGTCGCGGATCCTGGGGCTCGTCCGCGATCAGCTCTTCGCCATCCTGGTCGGCGCGAACCGGTTCTCCGACGCGTTCGTCGTCGCCTTCCGCATCCCGAACCTGCTGCGCGACCTGTTCGCCGAGGGGGCGCTCTCGTCGGCGTTCGTCCCGGCCTTCGCGGACGCGCACCGGAACCGGGGGCCGGCCGAGGCGTGGCGCCTCGCGAACGCGGTCGTCGGGCTCGTGCTCGCCGTGGTCGGCGCCCTCGTGCTCGTCGGCGTCGTGGTCGCGGACGGCGTCGTCGGCGCCATCGCGCCGGGGATCGCGGAGCCCGCCCTCGCCGCGCTCCTCACCCGCATCATGATGCCGTTCCTGCTCCTCGTCTCGCTCTCCGCGGTGGCGATGGGCATGCTGAACGCGCAGTGCCGCTTCACGGCGCCGGCGCTCGCGCCGGCCCTCTTCAACGTCGGGTCGATCGCGGTGGGGCTCGGGCTGTGGGCGGCCGGGTGGCCGCCGGAGCGCGCCGTCGTGGGCTGGTGCGCCGGCACGATGGCGGGCGGGCTCCTCCAGCTCCTCGTGCAGGTCCCGCAGCTCCTCGCGCTCGGCTACCGCCCGCGCCCGCGGCTCTCGCGCGCCACCCTCGCGGACCCCGGGATCCGGCGCATCGCGCGGCTCATGGGCCCCGCCGTCATCGGCCTGTCCGCGACCCAGGTGAACATCGTCGTGAACACCTGGTTCGCGTCGCACGAGGTCGGCGCGAACAGCTGGCTCCAGTTCGCGTTCCGGCTCATGCAGCTCCCGCTCGGCGTCTTCGGCGTCGCGATCGCGACGGTCGCCGGCGCGGGCGTCGCGCAGCGCGCCGCCGCGAAGGACATGGACGCGGTCCGCGCGACGCTCGGCTCCGCGCTGCGGCACGTCGCGTTCCTGAACGTCCCGTCCGCGGTCGGCCTCGCGATCCTCGCCCACCCGATCATCTCGCTCATCTTCGAGCACGGCCGCTTCGGCGCGGGCGACACCGCCGCGACGTCGCAGGCGCTGCTCTGCTACGCGCTCGGGCTCTACGGCTACTCCGCGGTGAAGGTGCTCGCGCCGGCCTACTACGCGCTCGACGACAGCCGCGTCGCGGTCGCGGGGAGCGTCCTCGGGATGGTCGCGAACGTGGGCCTCAACGCCGCCCTCTATCCGGTCCTCGGGTTCCGCGGGGTCGCCCTCGGCACCTCCCTCGCCGCCACCGCCAACTTCGCCGTCCTCGCCGTCGCCTGGCGCCGCCGCCATGGCGGCCTCGGCGGCGCCGGGGTCGTGGCGCACCTGGGCCGCGTCGCGGCCGCCTGCCTGCCCCTCGCGCTCGCCGCGTGGGG
>JAHWYA010000391.1 GCA_020028115.1 Anaeromyxobacter sp. | reverse complement strand
TTCGTGTCGAGCACCCGGGCGGACAGCGGATACACGGGCGCCGCCGTCGTGACGCAGCCAGCAGGGACGAAGATGACCGGCTTCCCGTCGGTCGAGGCCGCGATCTCGTCCACCAGGATCCGCGGCGGCGTGATCGTACCGGCGGGGTAGTCGGGCAGCGGCTGCGGGATCGGGCAGCCGGCGAGCGCCACCGCGAGCGCGACGAGGACGGGGGCGGGGACCGCGAGCCTCACGCTTCGCCCTCCGGGTCGTCCGGAAGCGTCTCGCCGCGCTTCTCCGCCTCGAGCTTCTCGAGGTGCCGGAAGATCGTCCGCGGGTCGACGTCGAGGTCCTTCGCGGTCTTCGTCCGGTTGCCGCCGTTCCGGGCGAGGACCTCGTTGATGTAGCGCTTCTGGAACTCGTCCTTCGCGTGGGCGAGCGGCAGGATCGGCTCCAGGAGCTCCGGGCGCAGGTCGAGGTCCTCGGCCGAGACGAGGGGGCGGTCGGCGAGCACCACCGCCTTCTTCACCCGGTTCTCGAGCTCCCGGATGTTCCCCGGCCAGGCGTACTTGCGCATCGCGACGAGGGCCGCCGGGGTGAAGCCGCGGACCCGCACGCCGAACTCCTTCCCGTACTTCTGCAGGAACCACTTCGCGATGACGACGAGGTCCTCGCCCCGGTCGCGGAGCGGCGGCAGCTCGATCTTCACGACGTTGAGCCGGTAGTAGAGGTCCTCGCGGAAGGTCCCCTTCTTGATCTCGTCCTCGAGCACCTTGTTCGTCGCGGCGACCACGCGGAGGTCGACGGGCTCGGGGCGCGAGTCGCCGACGCGGGTCACCGTCCTCTCTTGAAGCGCGCGCAGGATCTTCACCTGGAGCGCGGGGGGCATCTCCCCGATCTCGTCGAGGAAGAGGGTGCCGCCGTGCGCCGCCTGGAAGCGGCCGATCCGCGTGGCGACGGCGCCGGTGAACGCGCCCTTCACGTGGCCGAACAGCTCCGACTCGAGGAGCGACTCGGGGATCGCGCCGCAGTTCACCGCGACGAAGAGCCCCTGGGCCCGCGGCGAGCGGCGGTGGATCTCTCTCGCGACGATCTCCTTGCCCGTGCCGGTCTCGCCGGAGACGAGGACCGAGATGTCGGTCGCCGCCACCTTCTCGATGCGCCGGTAGACCTCGCGCATCGACGCGCCCGCGCCGATGAGGTCGCCGTACTGCTTCGACTGGACCGCCTCCTTCAGCGCGACGTTCTCGCGGCGGAGCGAGTCGAGCAGCAGCGCGTTCTGGACGAGGAGCGAGGCCTGCGCGGCGAAGACGGTGAGCGGCTCGAGGGCGCGCTCGTCGAAGAGCGACACCACGCTGTCGTTGCCGAGGTAGATGACCCCGAAGACGTCGCCCTTCTGCATGAGGGGCGCGCACATCACCGAGCAGAGCTTCAGGTTCACGACCGACGAGGAGCCGGACCACTCCGCGTCGTGGAGCGCGTCGGCGACGACGATCGGCCGGCGCGTCTCGACCACCCGCTGGATGATCGAGTCCGAGACGCGCGCCATCGCGTTCTCGATCGTCTCGCGGGCGACGTTCCGCGCCGCGCGCACCGTCATCTCGTCGTTCTCGAGGAGGATGAGGAAGCCCTTGTCGGCGTGGGTGACCTCGAGGAGCGCGTCGAGGAGCTCGTCGAGCAGCCTCGCGAGGTCGGTCGCGCCGAGGAGCCGCTCCGAGAACCGGACGAGCGAGTCGAGCGCGAGGAGCCGCTGGCCGGCCTGGGGCCGCGGGGTCGCCCCGCCGCGCGGCGCGGGGTCGAAGAAGAGCTCGGTCGCGCCGACCCGGATGCGGTCGCCCGGCCCGAGGCGCCACGCGCTCCGCCGCTTCCCGTTGACGGTCATGTCGGTCGCGTCGTGGGCGGCGGCGTTGTAGTCCTTCCCGTCGAAGTGGATGTGCAGGGCGGTCCGGCCGACCGCGGGGTCGGGGAGGGGGACGTCGTTCTCCGCGTCCCGGCCGACGCTCGTGATCCGCTTCACGAGCGCCACCTCGCGCTCGCTGCCGTCCGGGGTCTTGACGATGAGGGTCGCCATCTAGAACGCCCACTCGAGCTTCACGGCGCCGCCCGGCTGGCGCGCGGTGATCTCGGTCTCGATGCGGGGGACGTAGTTGCGGTGGGCGTCCCAGACACCGTAGGCGTACAGCCCCCAGAACAGCGCGGCGGACGCATACTTCAGCGCGTCGATCTGGGAGATGAGGGTCCGGTCGGAGTCGCGGTACGGTGGGCGCGAGCAGGCGATCTCGCCCGAGACGCAGGCGCGGGACGGGTCGTCCGCGATCTGGTTGTGCACGACGATCGCCGCGATGTTCACGAGGCCGAAGACGAGCTGCCCCGCGGCGATGGCGGCCCCCTTCGCGCGCTCGCCGTTCTGGAACTGCCCGGCGCCGAGCGGGAGCCAGTTGAGCAGGTAGATCCGCTGCTCGATCCGCACGATCTTCCCGGGCGGCCCGGCGCGCAGGGCCTCCTCCGCGAGGAGCCGCCGCCGCGCCTCGTCCGCGAGGCGTTGCTGCTCGGCGAGCTCGCGCCGCCGCGCGCGCAGCGGGGCGAGCGTCGGCTCGTGCTCCTTCTTCACCGCGTCGAAGAACTCCACGATCGGCGGCGGCACGAGGAAGGCGTCGAGGGTGAAGTCGGGGTCAACCGACAGGAGGTTCACGAACGCGGCCCGCGCGGCGTGCTTGTCCCCGAGCTGGTACTCGGCGATCCCGAGCATCCGGTAGGCGTCGAGGGCCTCCCGGTTGCTGAGCTCCGGCGCGCGCGCGAGCAGCTGGCGGAGCGTGCCCGCCGCGTCCGCGTAGGCGCCGAACTCGAACCGGTCCTTCGCGCGCTTCAGCTCTGGAGGCGCGGCGAGGACGAGGGCGAGCAGGAGCGGGATCACGGCAGGACTCCCGTGTCTTCGGCGCCGGCCGGCGCCGCGACGGTGAAAGACTCCCCGGCGCGGATCTTCAAGATCACCTCGGAGGACGGAGCGCCCTCGAGCTCGAGCCGGACGCGGGCGGTCCCCTCGTACGGACTCGCCCCGTCGGGCGGCACGGGGACGGCGATGGGCGCCCGCTGCGACTCCCCGGCGGTCCCCGCCGGCTGACCGTTCACGAACACGCGGGTCGAGGCGTCGCCGTCGACGCGAAGCCGGGCCGGCCGGGCCGAGAGCGGGACCCTCAGCTCGCCCGCGGCGGCCGCCTCCGCGGCGGAGATCGAGCGGACGAACGGCGCGCAGCACGGGTGCTCGATCCGCAGCTCGTGCGGACCGGGCGGGACGGAGACGCGGACCACCTGCTCGTCCCGCGCGATCTCCACGCCGTCGAGGAGCGCGCGCTGGGCGTACGGGCGGACGTAGACGGCGAAGGGCACCGCGCCGGCGTCCGGGGTCTCGGCGCGCCCCTTCGCCGGCGCGGCGCTCG
>JAHWYA010000390.1 GCA_020028115.1 Anaeromyxobacter sp. | reverse complement strand
GGATCGACGTCGTCGCTCCAGCGCAGGATACCGCCGGCGAGGTTCCAGACCTTCCGGAAGCCCGCCGCCTGGAGCTGCCGGAGCGCCTTCGCGCTGCGCACGCCGCTCCGGCAGTAGAGGACGACGTCCCGGGCGCTGTCGAGCGTGCGCAGCGAGTCCGAGAACGTCGAGAGGGGCGCGAGCCGCGCGCCGTCGATCTTGCAGATGTCCCACTCGTGCGGCTCGCGGACGTCCACGAGGTCGAGGGCGTCCCCCCGGCGGAGCCGGACCTCGAGCTCCTTCGGGGTGACGGTCGGGACGTCGGCCGTCTCGTCGGGCTGCCCGCGGATCCCGCAGAACTGCTCGTAGTCGACGAGCTTCTTCAGCTCGCGCGTGCCGCAGGCCGGGCAGCGCGGGTCCTTGCGGAGCTTCACCGTCCGGAACTGCATCGTGAGGGCGTCGACGAGGAGGAGCCGGCCGACGAGCGGCTCGCCGATCCCGGCGATGAGCTTCACCGTCTCGGTCGCCTGGACGACGCCGACGAGCCCGGGGAGGATCCCGAGCACGCCGCCCTCGGCGCAGGAGGGCACGAGCCCGGGCGGCGGCGGCTCGGGGTAGAGGCACCGGTAGCAGGGGCCGTCCTTCGTGCAGAAGATCGTCGCCTGCCCCTCGAACCGGAAGATCGACCCGTAGACGTTCGGCTTTCCGAGGAGGACGCACGCGTCGTTCGTGAGGTAGCGGGTCGCGAAGTTGTCGGTCCCGTCGACGACGAGGTCGTACTGCTCGATGATCTCGAGCGCGTTGTCGGAGGTGAGCCGGGCCTCGTGGGGCACCACCTCGACGTTCGGGTTCACGTCGCGGAGCCGGTCGCGCGCCGAGTCGAGCTTCTTGCGGCCGACGTCCTTCGTGCCGTGCAGGAGCTGGCGCTGCAGGTTCGTCTCGTCGACCACGTCGAACTCGACGATGCCGAGCCGGCCGACGCCCGCTGCGGCGAGGTAGAGGCCGATGGGCGACCCGAGCCCGCCCGCGCCGACCATGAGGACGCGGGCGTCCTTGAGGCGCTTCTGCCCCTCGAGCCCGACCTCGGGGATGATGAGGTGGCGGCTGTAGCGCAGGACCTCCGCCTGCGACAGCGGCGGGAGCTCCGCCGCGGGACGACCGATGGGCATGGCTACCCTCCCGCGATGGCCGGGACGACGACGATCTCGGCGCCGTCCGCGACCGGGGTCTTGAACCCCTGCTGGAACCGGATGTCCTCGTCGTCCAGGTAGAAGATGACGTACGGGTACGGCTCGCCCTTCGCGTCGCGGAGCCGCGGGGCGAGCTCGGGGTACCGGACGGCGACCTCCTGCACGACCTCTCCGACGGTCGTGCCCTTGGCCTCGTGGACGGTCTGGCCGCCGGCGGCCTTCGCGAGGACGGTGGGGAGCCTGAGGGTGACGGGCATGGCGTTCTCCTCGTGAGTCTAGTGGACGGCCTGGGCCAGCGCCGCGACCTCGCGGAGCTTCGGATCGATGATGGGCGCGGGGGCGAGCGCCGGCTGGACGGCCTCGATGGTCTTGAGGCCGTTGCCGGTGATGCAGAGGACGACCTCGTCGTCCGGACCGAGCTGCCCCTCGCGCACGAGCTTCCGCGCGGCGGCCACGGTGACGCCGCCCGCGGTCTCGGTGAAGACGCCGGTCGTCGCCGCGAGGAGGGTGATCCCTTCCACGAGCTCGGCGTCGCTCACCGCCGCGGCGGCGCCGCCGGACGAGCGGATCGCCTCGGCGGCGAAGCGGCCGTCGGCGGGGTTCCCGATGGCGATGGAGCGGGCGATGGTGCGGGGGACGACCGGCTCGATCCGGTCGCCGCCGCGGTGGACGAGGTTCACGATCGGCGCGCACCCCTCGGCCTGCGCGCCGTAGACGCGCGGGCGCGGCCCGTCGGCGAGCCCCGCCTTCGCGAGCTCGGCGAAGCCCTTGTCGATCTTGGTGAGGAGCGACCCGCCGGCCATCGGCGCCACGACCGCCTGCGGGAGCCGCCACCCGAGCTGCTCGACGATCTCGAACGCGACCGTCTTCGAGCCCTCGCCGTAGTAGCCGCGAAGGTTCAGGTTCACGAGCCCCCACCCGAACCGGTCGGCGACCTGCGCGCAGAGGCGGTTCACGTCGTCGTAGTTGCCGCGCACGCGGACGAGCCGGGGCCCGTACACGGCCGTGCCGACGATCTTGCCGATCTCGAGGTCCTCCGGGACGAAGATCCAGGCCGGGAGGCCGGCGCGCGCGGCCTGCGCCGCGACGGAGTTCGCGAGGTTGCCGGTCGAGGCGCAGCCCACCGTCTCGAGGCCGAGCCCCGCGGCGGCGTTGAGCGCCACGGCGACGACCCGGTCCTTGAACGAGAGGGTCGGGTGGCAGACCGCGTCGTTCTTCACGAGCGCGCGGCGCACGCCGAGGGCGCGGGCGAGGGCGGGCGCCTCGAGGAGCGGCGTGAAGCCCGTGTCGGTCGAGACGACCGGCGCGTCGAGGATCGGCAGCCACTCGCGGTAGCGCCAGATGGAGCGGGGGCGCGCCTCGATCTCGGCGCGGGTCGGCAGCCGGCGGGCGGCGTCGTACGCCGGCTCGAGCGGGCCGAGGCACTCGGGGCAGGTGGCGAGGGGCGCGGGCGCGTGGGGTGCGCCGCACAGCCGGCACGCGAGCGGGGTGAGCCGGGGACCGTTCGAGACGGCGGCGGGCGCGGTGCGCGCCGCCGCGACGGGCGAGGACATGGGACTTCCTTTTCCGCCTCGGCCGGCGCGGGGCGCCGGGCGAGAGGCTTTTTAGCGGTTGGTTTTACGTGGCCGCAAGACGCCGCAAATCGCCACGTGCTGCGCTGGATCCATCTCCGTTACTACGGATGGCATCCTAGGGAGCGGACACCCGTCCTGTCAAGCGGATGACGGGGCCTCCCGGCCGGACCCCGCCCGGGCGAGGCCTAGGCCGCACACTCGCCCTCCTGGACCGCGGGCCGGAAGGGCTCCTCCGCGCCCGGCTCGACGAAGTCCTCCGCACGCGCGTCCGCCTCCCGCAGCTCCTCGAGCGGCGCGAGGAGCGCGCGCGCCGCGTCGCGGCGGCGCGCGAAGAAGGGGCCCGCCGCCTCTCCCTCGCCGCGCTGCGCGAGGAAGAGGGACACGAGGCGACCGACCGCGTCCGGGATCCGGCGCGCCGGGATCTTCGCCGCGGGCTCGGCGAAGCGGGCCTCCCCGCCGGACGCCGACCCGCCGAGCAGGACGGCGTACTGCGGGACGGAGCGGCCGCCGACCCTGCGCGCGCTCCCCTGGAGCCCGATGGCGGCGACGTGATGGCGCGCGCAGCCGTTCGGGCAGCCCGAGACGTGGACGGGCAGCGGCGCGGCGAGCGCCGCGGCGCCGAGGGCCGCGCGGACGTGGGCGTCCACGAGCCGGGCGACCCCACGCGTCCGGGTCA
>JAHWYA010000389.1 GCA_020028115.1 Anaeromyxobacter sp. | reverse complement strand
GCCGCAGCGCCCGCGCGGGCTCGGGCGGCGCGGGCACGGCGACGACCGGCGCTCGCCGGCGGCGCAGCTCGTCGAGGACCTCCTGCGTGTGCTCCCCGAGCAGCGGCGGCCGGCGCCGGTACGTCACGGGCGTCGCGCAGAGGCGCAGGGGGCTCCCGAGCGTCTTCACGGGTCCCGCCGGGTGCTCGAGCGCGACCACCATGCCGCGGTGCCGGACGTGCGGGTCCTCGAGCGCCTCGTCGAGCGCGTTCACGGGACCGCAGGGGATCTCGGCGAGGCGCAGCCGCTCGAGCCAGTGGTCGGCGTCGCGCTCGACGAGGACGCCCTCGAGGAGCTCGCAGAGCTCGTCCCGGTTCCGCAGCCGGTCCGCGTTCGTCGCGAAGCGCGGGCCGTCACGGACGTAGTCGGCGAGCCCGAGGACGTCGCACAGGCGCCGCCACTGGTCCTCGGTGCCGACGGCCACGACGAGGTGCTTGTCGCGCGCGCGGAACACGTCGTACGGCACGATGTTCGCGTGCCGGTTCCCGAGGCGGGCCGGGCGCCGCCCGGTCGCGAGGAGCTGAGTCGCCATCACCGGCGCCCAGCTCAGCTGCGACTCGAGCAGGGACTGGTCGAGGTACTGTCCCTGCCCCGTCCGCTCGCGCGCGTGCAGCGCGGCGAGGACGGCGACGGCCGACCACACCCCGGTGGACAGGTCCGCGATCGCCACCGGCCAGCGCATCGGCCCGCCGTCGACCTCGCCCGTGGCCGCCATCAGGCCCGCCTCCGCCTGGGCGACGAGGTCGTAGCCGGCGCGGCCGGCGTATGGACCCGTCCGCCCGTAGGCGGTGATCGAGCAGTAGACGAGCCGCGGGTTGCGGGCGTGCAGCGTCTCGAAGTCGAGCCCGGCCTCCCGGAGCGAGTCGTCCCCCCGCAGGTTGCAGACGAACACGTCCGCGCCGTCGAGCAGGCGGGCGAGGTCCGCGCGGCCCTCGCGCGACTTCACGTCGAGGGCCACGCTCCGCTTGTTGCGGTTGATCGAGAGGTAGTACGCGCTCTCCGTGCCGACGAACGGCGGCCCCCACTTCCGGCTCTGATCGCCGGTGCCGGGGCGCTCGATCTTGATCACGTCGGCGCCGAGGTCGCCGAGGACCATCGTGCAGTAGGGACCGGCCAGGGCCTCCGCGAGCTCGACGACGCGTACTTCCTGGAGCGCTGACACGTTCTTCCTCCCGGGCTCCCGCGGATCGATCGCGCGGAGCGTGAGTGTCCCTCGCGCATGGTATTCGACCGGAAGTGAGGACGGTACTGGTTTCACGATGTGTGTTTTTCACGCATCGTACGAACGACCGGGGCGCGGGAGACCCCGGGGAGCCGGGGACCCGGCGGGCCCGTCGGGTCCCCGGCGGTGCGCGCAACGGCTGCGCGCCCGCGGGGTCCGGACGCGCCGCCCTGGCGACGTCCTCGCTCGCGCGGCCGGGGTGCGACGCGGTAGGCTGCGCGCCCATGGATCTCGATCAGCGCGTCCGGGATCTCGTCGCGGCCGGCGACGTGGGCGGCGCCGCGAGCGCCGCCATCGAGACGCTCGGGCCCGCGATCTTCGGGTACCTCCGCGTACTCCACGGCGACGACGATGACGCGGCGGACGTCTTCCAGGCGTGGGCGGAGGATCTCTGGCGCGGGATGGCCGGGTTCCGCGGCGAGTGCGCGCTGCGCGCCTGGGCCTACCGCGTCGCCTGGCACGCGTCCGCGCGGTTCCGGCGCGAGGGGTGGCGGCAGCGGCGCGTGCGGCTCCAGACCAGCATGGCCTCCCGCCTCGCCCAGAGCGTCGCCCGCTCTGCGCCGCTCGGCCGCCGCGACGAGCGGCTCGAGGTGCTCGGGAAGGACCTCGCGCCCGAGGACCGCACGCTGCTGCTGCTGCGCCTCGACGCCGAGATGTCCTGGGACGAGATCGCCGAGGTCCTCGCCGCGGACGGCGGCAGCGTGTCCCCTCCCGCGCTCCGGAAGCGCTTCCAGCGCCTGAAGCAGCGGCTCGGCGAGCTCGCGCGCGCGAAGGGCCTCCTCGCCTGACGCCGAGGAGGCCCTGCCGCCGCGCGGCGACGGGATCGCTACTGGCGAACGTGCGGCGGCGGCCCGAGGCCGAGCACGCTCGGCCGCGTCTCCGGAGTCGCCCCGAGCTCGCCGACGTACAGGACCTGCGGCGTCGCCGCGGTGTCGACGTACATGATCGTGTACCCCGAGAAGCCGTCGTCCGCGAGGTCGACCTGGCGCGCGGTGACCGTTCCGGCGCCGAGCGTCGCCACCACCGGACCGCGGAGCGCGAGCGCCGCGGCGAACGTGGAGGGAGTCGCGGCGCCGGTGCACGAGGCGTCCATGCTCTCGTACGTCGTGCGGGTGACCGTGAGCGTGTGCCCGAGGAACGTGAACACCTCGATCGTGTCGCCGGCGACGTTCTCGACGCACCCCGTGGCCCAGTTGCCCGCGAGCGCCGACGCGTCGATCGCCGACGCAGCCTGCCGCCTGTAAGGCCTCGAGTCCCACAGGACGGTCGGGCGCGCGTCCGGCGTGCTTCCATCCAGCCCGGGGACCGCGGTGGGGTCGCCGAGATACAGGACGTCCGGCTCCGGGGTCGCGTCGACGTAGAGCATGTTGTGGTGCACCTCGCTGTCGAACGTCCGCGCGGTCACGGTCTGGCTCCCGAGCGTCGTGACGAAGTCCGGCCCGAACGTGAGATTCCAGTCCCACACGTTCGCCACGCTGCCGTGAACCGCGCCGGTGCAGGACCCGTCGTTGCTCGCGTACTCGAGCTGGACGCGCTGCAGCTCGTTCCCGGTGAACAGGAACGTCTCCCACTCGTCCTGCGGCATGTTGTCCTCGGTCTTGCAGCTCGTCCACGCGCCCTCGAGCGAGGGCGGCTTCGGCAGGGGGGGCTGCAGCTCCTCCTCCTCCACGCACGCAGCGAGCAGCATCGTGGCGCAGACGGCGGCGATCGTCTTCAGTGTCATGTCGTCCTTCCTCGTAGGTACAGCGTCGCCGCGCGCAGCGGACGACGGCTGGTCAGCATGGGGACCTGAGGATGCGGCGAGCCTGGATGTGACAGGGGAGCGCTCCGCCTAGAACTGGAACGGCCCGAAGTGCCCGGTCCGCCGGTAGTTCGCGTACCCGAGGATCCCCGCGGTCACCGCGGTCGCCCCCGCTGCGACGAACGCGGCGGTCCCCTTTCGCTTCGCGTCATCGCCGTCGAGGACGTGCGCGTTGAAGCGTGCGACGCCGTCGTTCGTGGCGAGGGCGCCGGCGGCGCGGAGCTGGCGCGCCCGGTCGTAGGAGCCCTCCGCCGACCTCAGCTCCAGCACGCCGATGACGGACAGGCCGACCGCCGCGGCGCCCGTCCCGACCGCGAGCCACCCCAGGGCGCGCGAGGGCGCGGGGGCACCGCCCACGGGCGGCGCGGCCGGGGCCTGGAGAGC
>JAHWYA010000388.1 GCA_020028115.1 Anaeromyxobacter sp. | reverse complement strand
TCCCGGCACGGCTCTTACACCCCTGGGGGCCCGGGCGGGAATGAGAAACCCTGACGGTCTGGGTTAGATTCTTCCTCCGAATGGAATGGCTCAATTACCACCATCTCTTCTACTTCTGGACGGTCGCGCGCGCAGGCTCGATCGCGCGCGCGAGCGAGGAGCTGCGGCTCGCGCAGCCGACCATCTCGAACCAGCTCAAGACCCTCGAGGCGAGCCTCGGGGTCAAGCTCCTCGAGCGGCAGGGGCGGCGCCTCGTGCTCACCGACGTCGGGCGGACGGTGCTGCGATACGCGGACGACATCTTCCGGACCGGGCGCGAGCTGCAGCGGGCGGTGAAGGGACTCCCGACCGGGCAGCGGCTGCGCCTCGTCGCGGGCGTGCTCGACGTCATCCCGAAGCGGATGGCCGCCCTGCTCCTCCAGCCGGCGGTCGACGCGCACCCGGACCTGCTGCTCGTCTGCCGGGAGGGGCCGCTCCCGCAGCTCCTCGCGGCGCTCGCGATCCACGAGCTCGACGTCGTCATCGCCGACGTCCCCGCCTCGGAGCAGGTGAAGGTGAAGGCGTTCAACCACCGCCTCGGCGACACCGCGACCACGTTCTTCGCGGCGCCGCGCCACGCGGCGCTGCGGAAGGGGTTCCCGAAGAGCCTCGCCGGCGCGCCCACGCTGCTCCCGTCCGAGGGGACGGCGCTGCGGCGCTCGCTCGACGCGTGGTTCGACGCGAGCGGGATCCATCCCGCCATCGCGGGCGAGTTCGACGACAGCGCGCTCATGAAGGCGTTCGGCGCGCGCGGGCTCGGCGTGTTCCCCGCGCCGAGCGTCCTCGAGGCGGAGATCCGCGCGCAGTACGGGGTCCAGGCCATCGGCACGCTCGACGGCGCGCGCGAGGCGTTCTACGCGATCACGGTCGAGCGGCGGCTCCGGCACCCGGCGGTCGTCGCGCTCGCCGAGGCCGCGCGCGACGAGGTGTTCGGGGCGCCCGTGCGCGGCTGACGGGCGCGGGTTACGCTCCCTCGCATGGCCGCCAAGGTGACCGTCTACACCAAGCAGCACTGCCCCTACTGCGTCCGGGCGAAGCACCTGCTCGCCCGCAAGGGCGTCGCGTACGAGGAGGTCTCCGTCGAGGGGAACGACGACCTGCGCGTCTGGCTCGCGGAGACCACCGGGCAGAGGACGGTCCCACAGATCTTCGCCGGCGACCGGCCGCTCGGGGGCTACACGGACGTCGCGGCGCTCGACGCCGAGGGAAAGCTCGACCCGCTCCTCCGCGGCGAGGGCTGACGCGCCGCGCGGCCTCCCGTCGGAGGGCCGCTCGGCCGCCGCGCCGCACGCGGAGCGCTAGCCACCCCGCCGCCCCCGCCGCGAGACCTGCGGGCCACGCCGCTCGCGGGTGCTCATTTTCGCCCGCAAGGGGGAAACCGCATGGACAAGGACCGGATCAAGGGAAAGATCGCCGAGATCAAGGGCGACATCAAGGAGCGGATCGGTGGCGCCACGAAGGATCGTTCGACGCAGGCCGAGGGCTGGGTCGAGAACAAGAAGGGGAAGGTCCAGGGTCGCTTCGGCGAGATGAAGGACGAGCTGAAGCACGAGCGCGACCGGAAGGAACCGGAGGAGCCGTAGCGGGTCGCGTCGAAATCGAGAGCGTGTCGAGAGGCGCGGTGGGGAGACCCGCCGCGCTCTTCTCGTCAGGGCTGCGGCGATTCACGGCGCTCGTTCGCGTACGTGTTCGCGAAGTCGCGCGGAGCGTCGTGGACCGAGAAGAGCGGGCACTTCTCGCACGTCCAGCTGTCCCAGTCCGCCTTCACCGCGACGTCGAGGCACGCGTCGTAGTGGAGGCAGTAGAGGTTCCGGTGGCCCGAGACGATGGCCTCGGAGCGGATGAGCTGGAGGAGCGGGGTCGGGTGAGGCAGCATGGGTCCGCCGATGGTTGATCGCCGGGGGTCTCGGCGGCGGGACCATCCCGCTCGACGGCGCCAAGAGAGCCGGGGACACAGGCGCAGAAGGTGTCCGGACGATCACCGTTGGGAAAGGGCCCCTGTTGGGCACATCCCACGGCGGGCGCGGGAACGGCCGGCAGGACGCGCGCTTGCGGGCCGCCAGGCGGTCGCACTCCCCTCCGCGCCGCGGCAGTTGACCCACCGTAGACCGCGGATAGAGTCGGGTTCTCTCGCGGCGGAATGCCGCACGGAGGAGCCCTTTGACCGAGCCCGAGCCCTGCCTCGCCTGCGACGTGGTCCACGGACGCCGCACGTTGCCGGCGGGAGTCCTCCTGCGCGAAGGCGGGTTCGCGCTGCACGTCCTCGCCGATCCCTCGCCGCTCCGCGGCTGGCTCGTCCTCACGAGCGAGCGCCACGCCCGCGCCTGGTACGACCTCGAGGCCGGGGAGCTCGCCGCGCTCGGGCCCCTCGCGGCCCGGATCATGGCGGCGCAGCGGGCGGCGCTCGGCGCGGAGCACGTGTACGCGTTCGCGATCGGGGACGTCCTCCGCCACTTCCACCTGCACCTCGTCCCGCGCTATGCCGGCACCCCGGAGCGGCTCCGGGGCCGGCGCTGCTTCGAGGGGACCGCGGACGACGCGCTCCCCGAGGAGGAGGTCGCCCGGGCGGCCCGGGCGGTGGCGGAGGCGATGCGGCGGTGAGGGGACGTCCTTCGTGGACGTGGACTTGGTCCTGGTCGTGGTCGTGGTCGTGGTCGTGGTCGTGGTCGTGGTCGTGAGCTGAAACGCAGGCCCTCAAGCTCGCGTCCACGTCCACGTCCACGGTCGGCTCACGGGATGATCCCCGCGAGCCCCTCCGCGAACGACGGCCACCGCAGCGTGACGCCGAGCTCCGAGCGCGTCCGCTCCGAGAGGATCCGGCGGTTCGGCCCGGGCGCAGCGCGCTCGGTCCGCGGCGGCGCCATCCCGAGCCGCGCGGACAGCCACTCCACGACCTCCCTGCGGCGCGCCGGTCGGGCGTCGCTCCCGTGGTGAACGGCGCCCGGCTCCGCCCGCGCCAGCGCGGCGAGCACGAACGCGACGGCGTCGTCCCGGTGGCAGAAGTTCATCCACGCGTCGTCGCCCGGCCCGAGCGCGAGGAGCCCGGCGCGCACGCGCCCGGCGATCCCGGTCCGGCCTGGGCCGTACAGCCCCGACAGCCGCACGATCGACGCGCGCACGCCGCCCTCCGCCGCGGACCGGACGAGCCGCTCCGCCTCGACGAGCACCTCCGCCGTCGCGCTCGCGGGCGCCGGCGCCGTCCGCTCGTCGACGTCCGAGCCGTCCCGCTGCCCGAACACGCCCGTCGACCCCGTGTAGACGAGCCGGGCACCGGACGCCCGCGCGGCGGCGAGCAGCGTCCGGGTCGCGTCGACGTACGCGGCGCGGTAGGCCGCCTCGCCGTCCTCCGAGGCGGACTGGCACGCGACGACCGCGTCCACCCCGGGCAAGCGGTCCGCCGCGCCGGGCGCCGAGAG
>JAHWYA010000387.1 GCA_020028115.1 Anaeromyxobacter sp. | reverse complement strand
CGCGCGCCACGAGCCGCCCGACGAGGAACGCGCAGGAGCTCGCGAGCGCGACGCCCGGCACGCCGAGGGCGACGCCCGCGGCGGCGCCGTAGGTCGCGCCCGCGGCGACCGTGATCGGCGAGAGCGGGAGCGCGAGCAGCGCCGCGACGACGTACGCCGCGAGATGGACGAGGACGCCCCGCGCGCCGAGCCCGCGCGCCGCCTCGAGGTAGACGGGGACGTGCTCGTGGAGCGAGAAGGCGTGGGCGGCGGCGAGGAAGACCGCGAGGAGCGCCGCGCCCACGGCGACGCGCACGCGGGCCGCGTGCGCGCGCCGGAGGAGCTCGTCCGCCGGGTGGGAGGTCTCTCCCACGCCGGCGCTACTTCGCCTGGATCCAGCCGTCGGCGGTGAGCATCTCCGCCGTGAGGAGCGCCCCGCCCGCCGCGCCGCGCACCGTGTTGTGCGAGAGCGACACGAAGCGGTAGTCGAAGAGCGCGTCCGGGCGGAGCCGGCCGATCGCGACGCCCATGCCGTTGCCGATGTCGCGGTCGAGCTTCGTCTGCGGCCGGGAGTCGTCCTCGAAGTAGGTGAGGAACGGCTTCGGCGCCGACGGGAGCCCCATCTTCTGCGGCTTCGGCACCCAGCTCCTCCACAGCTCGATCACCTCGACCTTGTCCGGCTTGCGGTCGAACGAGACGAACGCCGCGGCCATGTGGCCGTCGCTGGCCGGGACGCGGATGCACTGCGCCGTGATGACGGGGTCCTTGGCCTTCTCGATCTTGCCGCCGGCGAGGGAGCCCCAGATCTTCATCGGCTCCTGCTCGGACTTCTCCTCCTCGCCCTTGATGAAGGGGATGAGGTTGTCCACCATCTCCGGCCACATCTCGAAGGTCTTCCCCGCGCCCGAGATCGCCTGGTACGTGCAGACGGCGATGCGCTTCGGCCCGAACTTCATGAGCGGGGCGATCGCCGGCACGTAGCTCTGGAGCGAGCAGTTCGGCTTCACCGCGATGAACCCGCGCTTCGTGCCGAGCCGCTTGCGCTGCGCCTCGATGACGGCGGCGTGCTCCGGGTTCACCTCCGGGATCATCATCGGCACGTCGGGCGTGCCGCGGTGGGCGGAGTTGTTCGAGACGACCGGCGTCTCGGCCTTCGCGTAGTCCTCCTCGAGCTTCGCCGTCTCCTCCTTCGACATGTCGATGGCGCAGAAGACGAAGTCGACCTGGCCCGCGATCTCCTTCACGTCGGAGGCGTTCTTCACCACCAGCCCGGCGAGCGCGGACGGGATCTGGGGCTTGAGGGCCCAGCGCCCCTTCACCGCGTCGGCGTACTTCTGGCCGGCCGAGTTCGCGCTCGCGGCGAGCAGCGTCACGTCGTACCAGGGGTGGTTCTCGAGCAGGGCGAGGAAGCGCTGACCGACCATGCCGGTCGCGCCGAGGACGCCGACCTTGAGCTTCTTCTGAGACATCTGCTCCTCCGACTGCGGGGCTTGGGACCGCGGAAAACGGCGCGAAAGAGTAACACGGGCCCGGCGGTGCCGCAGCGGGGCCGGGTCAACGTCCGTTCAGTAGAACACCTCTTCGAGGCAGAGCCCCTGCGGCGGCGCGGTCGGCCCGGCCTCCTTCCGATCGAGGGTCGCGAGGAGGGCGGGCAGGGAGCCGGGCGCCCGCTTCCCCCGCCCGACCTCGACCAGCGTGCCGACGACGTTCCGCACCATGTGCTTCACGAACGCGGTCGCCTCGAAGACGAGCTCGATCCGTCCTCCGGCCTGCCCGAGCACGTCGAGCCGCCGCACCTCGCGGACCGCGTGGTCGCAGGCGCAGTCCGCCGCCTGGAAGGCGGCGAAGTCGTGTCTCCCGAGGAGGTGGACCGCCGCCTCGCGCATCGCGGCGACGTCGAGCGGGCCGAAGAGCTGCCAGGCCTGCAGCCGGCCGAGGGGCGCGCGGGTGTCGGCGTTCTCGATCACGTACCGGTAGCGCTTGCCGCGCGCGGAGCGCCGCGCGTCGAAGCCGTCCGGCTCGAGCGACGCCGCGCGCACCGCGACGTCCTCGGGCAGGAGCGCGTTCATCCCCTTCACGTAGGCGGCGAGCGGGAGCGGCCGCTCCTCGGGGAACGAGACCACCTGCCCGCGCGCGTGCACGCCGGCGTCGGTCCTCCCGGCGGCCGTGACCCGCCGCGGGGCCTTGTGGAGCGTCGCGAGCGCCCGCTCCACCTCGGCCTGGATGGAAGGCCCGTTGGGCTGGACCTGCCAGCCCACGTAGCGGGTCCCGTCGTACTCGAGGACGAGCTTCACGACCGGCACGGGGCGGAACCTAGCACGCGGCGCGCGCGCCGCCTCGCGCGGGCCGGACGCGTCGTTTGACCGGGCCGCGTCGGGCGCGCTATACGGGCGCCTTTCAGCATTCGTTGAACGAGCCGTCCGGCGGAGCGGAGAGCGCATGTCGAAGGACCGGGCCATCCTCGCGCAGCTCGACTCGACCGCGGAGCGGGGCGTCCGGCCGGAGCGCGCCAAGGCGGCGCTCGCCGGCGTCCCGGCGCTCCCGGAGACCCTCTTCGCCCTCGAGGAGCAGCTCGTCCGCGCGACCGAGGACGCCGAGGAGAAGCTCAAGGCCGCGGCGCGCCACCTCGTCTCGGCGGGCGGCAAGCGGATCCGGCCGATGGTGACGCTCCTCGCCTGCGGCGCCTGCGGCGGCGAGATGCGCGCCGCCGTCCCGTACGCCGTCGCGGCGGAGCTCACGCACTCGGCGACGCTCCTCCACGACGACGTCATCGACGACGGACCGGTCCGGCGTGGCCAGCCCGCCTCCCGCGTCATCTGGGGGAACGCGGTCTCGGTGCTCTCCGGAGACTGGCTCCTCACCCGCGCCCTCGAGATCGTGTCCCAGGAGCCCGCCCACCGCGCCGCGCTCGGGCCGCTCCTCGCCACGATGCGCCGGCTCGTCGAGGGCGAGGTGCTGCAGCTCTCGCTCCGCGGCTCGTTCGCGGCGAGCGAGCAGGACTACCTGAACGTCGTCATCGGCAAGACCGCCTCGCTCTTCGGCTGGGCCGCCGCCGCGGGCGCGTGGGCCGCGGGGATCGAGGGGAACGTACCGGCGGCGCTCGTCCGCTTCGGCGAGGGGATCGGCATCGCGTTCCAGCTCGTGGACGACGCCCTCGACTACGCGGCGGACCCGGGGCTGCTCGGGAAGAAGCTCGGGACCGACCTCCTCGAGGGGAAGGCGACCCTGCCGCTCATCCGCGCCTGCGAGGCGCGCCCCGCGCTCCGCGAGCGGCTGCGTGCGCTCGCCGACGGCGCCGCGGACGGCGACGCCGTCGCCGCCGAGGTGATCGACGTCGTGAAGTCGGTCGGGGGCGTCGACGCGGCGCGCGCGATGGCGCGCGAGCACACCCGCACCGCGATGGCGGCCCTCGGCGAGGTCCCGGACGGCGTCCACCGCCGCGCGCTCCACGAGGCGGCCGTGTCGCTGACCGAGCG
>JAHWYA010000386.1 GCA_020028115.1 Anaeromyxobacter sp. | reverse complement strand
CGCGAAGCTCCTCTCCCAGGCGGTCGACGCGCCGCTCATGATCGACTCGACCGAGGCCGACGTGATCGAGGGCGCCCTCAAGGTCTACCCGGGGCGCTGCATCGTGAACTCGATCAACCTCGAGAAGTCGGGCGAGCGCGTGAGGAAGGTGCTGCCCCTCGTCCGCCGCTACGGCGGCGCGGTGGTCGCCATGACCATCGACGAGAAGGGGATGGCGCAGACCGCGGACCGCAAGGCAGAGATCGCCCGGCGCATCGTGCAGGTCGCGGCGGAGTATGGCGTCGGGCCGGACGCCCTCGTGTTCGACGCCCTCACCTTCACGCTCGCGACGGGCGGCGAGGAGTACCGCCACAGCGCCGTCGAGACGCTCGAGGGGATCCGGCGCATCAAGGCCGAGAACCCGGGCGTGTTCACGACGCTCGGCGTCTCGAACGTCTCGTTCGGGCTCGCCAAGTCCGCGCGCGAGGTCGTGAACTCGGTCTTCCTCTACCACGCGGTGCGCGCCGGGCTCGACCTCGCCATCGTGAACCCGAAGGACATCCAGCCCTATCCCGCGATCGGTGAGATCGAGCGATCGCTCGCCGAGGACCTCGTCTTCGATCGCCGCCCGGACGCGCTCGCGCGGCTCATCGCGCACTTCGGCGAGAAGGGGGCGGAGAAGCAGGTCGCGGCCGAGGACCTCCTCGCCGGGAAGAGCGCCGAGGAGCGGATCCACCTCCAGATCCTCCACCGCCGGCCCGAGGGGATCGAGGCGCTCATCGACGAGGCGCTCACGCGGCGCCCCGCGGTGGCGGTCCTGAACGAGGTCCTCCTGCCGGCGATGAAGGACGTCGGCGACCGGTTCGGCGCGGGCGAGCTCATCCTCCCGTTCGTCCTGCAGTCGGCGGAGGTGATGAAGAAGGCCGTCGCCCACCTCGAGAAGTTCCTCGAGCGGAAGGAGGGCACGACGAAGGGGACGGTGGTCCTCGCCACCGTCTACGGGGACGTCCACGACATCGGCAAGAACCTCGTGAAGACGATCCTCGGGAACAACGGCTTCACCGTGCACGACCTCGGCAAGCAGGTGCCGGTCGCGACCATCATCGAGAAGGCGGTGTCGGTCGGCGCGGACGCGATCGGCCTCTCCGCCCTCCTCGTCTCCACCTCGAAGCAGATGCCGTTCTGCGTGGAGGAGCTGCACCGCCGGAACCTCGGCTTCCCGGTGATCATCGGAGGCGCCGCCATCAACCGGCGGTTCGGCTACAAGACCCACTTCGCCCCGGACGGCGCGCCGTACGCGGGGGGCGTCTTCTACGCGAAGGACGCGTTCGAGGGGCTCGAGCTCGTCGAGCAGCTCGTCGTCCCGGAGAAGCGCGACCAGCTCCGCCACGCGGTGCTGGCGAAGGCGATCGCCGCGAAGGACGCGCCGCCGGACCGGCCGCTGCCGCCCGCCCCCGCCCGTCGCGGCTCCGACGTCCGGCCGGCGGAGAAGATCCCGACGCCGCCGTTCTGGGGAGCCCGCGTCGTCCCCGCCGGGCAGATCGCCCTCGCGGAGGTCTGGCCGCACCTCGACCTCGACGAGCTCTACAAGCTCCAGTGGGGCGTGAAGGCAAAGGGCGCCGAGTACGAGCGGATGATCCGCGAGGAGTTCGGGCCTCGGCTCGAGGAGCTGAAGAGCGAGGCGCAGGCGAACGGCTGGCTCGTGCCGAAGGTCGTCTACGGCTACTTCCCGTGCCACGCCGAGGGGAACGACCTCGTCGTCCTCGACCCGGTGCACCGCAAGGAGGAGGTCGCGCGGCTCGTCCTGCCGCGCCAGCCCGACGACCGCCACCTCTGCATGGCGGACTGGTTCCGGGAGGAGCGCGGCGCCGACGTGTGCGCGCTGCAGGTCGTCACGGTCGGCGACCAGGCCTCGCGCCTCGCGAACGAGGCGCAGGACAAGGGTCACTACACGCACGGGCTGTTCCTCCACGGCCTCGCGGTCGAGGCGGCCGAGGCGCTCGCCGAGTACTGGCACCGGCAGGTGCGCCGCGAGCTCGCCCTCCCCGACGGTCAGGGGAAGCGCTACTCCCCGGGCTACCCGTCCTGGCCGGAGCTCGGCGACCAGCGGCAGGTCTGGAAGCTCCTCGAGCCCGAGCGCGCCATCGGCGTCGGGCTCACGGAGGCGCACCAGATGGTGCCGGAGCAGTCCACCTCCGCGATCGTCCTCCACCACCCGGATGCCATTTACTTTACGGTCCGCGGCGCCTAAGCAGCGCCGGAGCCGCCGCCGAAGATCGAGCGCGGCGCCGCCGCGAGGAGGACGAACCATGGAGCTGCGGGAGCTGAAGGTGATCGTGACGGGCGGCGCGCAGGGGATGGGCGCCCACTTCGCGCGGCGGCTCGCCGAGGCCGGCGCGCAGGTCGCGGCCGGGGACGTGAACGAGGCGGCGCTCGCGGGGCTGCCGCAGGGCATCCACCGCCGCAGGCTCGACGTGTCGGACGAGGCGGACGTCCGCGCCTTCGTCGCGTGGGCGGCGGGGGCGATGGGCGGGCTCAACGCGCTCGTGAACAACGCCGGGATCATCCGCGACGGCCTGCTCGTGAAGAAGGATCGGGCGACGGGCGAGGTGACGACGCTCCCCCGCGCGGACTGGGACGCCGTCCTCGGCGTGAACCTCACCGGCGCGACGCTCATGGCGCGCGAGACGGTCGCGGCGATGGCCCGCGCCGGGACGCGCCCGGGCGTCGTCGTGAACCTGTCGTCGATCGCCCGCCACGGGAACCGCGGCCAGTCGAACTACGTCGCGGCGAAGGCGGCCCTCGCGGCCAACACCGTGACATGGGCGCGGGAGTTCGCGGCGTTCGGCGTCCGCGTCGGCGCCATCGCGCCGGGCATGATCGAGACGCCGATGACGCAGGGCATGAACCAGAAGGCGCGCGACGCGCTCGTCGCGATGATCCCGGCCGGGCGGATCGGGCTGCCGGAGGACGTGTGGCGCGCCCTCCGCTTCATCTTCGAGTGCGACTACTTCACCGGCCGGTGCGTCGACGTGGACGGGGGACTGTCCATGTAGCCGGGGGCCACTCGCTTCGGGGCAGCCTCCTCCGTCTGCCCCGGTGCGCTCGCCGCTCTGGGCACCGGCGCCGCGGCGCCCGGGATCGGCGTGAGCGCCGGCCCCTTCCCGGGCGGCGCCTCCGCGAGGAGCCGGAGGTTCGCGCGCGCCGCGAAGAACCGGCCGAGCTTGAGATCGTCGGTCCGCATGTGCTCCTCGACGTCCGCCGCGACCTCGGCCGCCGCGCGGATGGCGTCGGGGAGGCGCGCGCCGCCCTTCGCGACCGCGTCGCGGGCCGCCGCGATCCGGGCGATGAGCCGGGCGTGGATCCGCGCGTGCTCGCCCGCGGCGGGGTAGCCCTGCTCGGCCATCCACCCCTCCTCGCCGCGCCAGTGATCGGAGAGGTACGTCGCGAGGAACCGGAGCGCGCCCCGGACCTCGTCCGGGCGGC
>JAHWYA010000385.1 GCA_020028115.1 Anaeromyxobacter sp. | reverse complement strand
GTCGGGAGCGCGGGCGCGGCCGCGCCCGGCGCCGGCACGCCGTCCACGTCCCACCACGCGTCGATCGACGCCGTGATCGACAGCCTGTCCGCGGGGTGGTGCGCGCCGAGGTCGAGCACGAGGTGCGACTTCTGGTCGGAGGCGTCGGGGTCCGTCGCCTGCCTGAGCCGGAAGTCCTCCCGGGCGGCGGCGCGGTAGGTCCAGCCCGGCGCCGCCGGAACGGACGCGAGGCGCGCGTCGTCTCCGCGGGCCGAAGGCGCCGCGAGCGCGAGCGCGAGGGCGGCCGCGGCCGCGGTGCAGCGTCGTCCCCCCATGACACCCCCAGCGACGATCGAGCGACCCGGTAAACCGACCGGGTAAACCGACCGAGAGTAGCGGTGAACCGACCGAGAGTAGCGCACCTTGCCGCCCGAACCGTGCGGCGAACGGCCGTAGTACTCGGAGCAACGTTCTTGGACCGCGTTCTTCCGGACCGTTCTTCCGGACCGAGGGATGTGGATGACGGACCAGCCGGCCGAAACGCGGACGTTCCCGACCCGGAGTACCGCGCCGAAACGTGCTGAACGTCTGCGTTTCCGCCCAGGCACGCGAAGTGCGTCGCGGGCGCCCATGACCGCCGTCCGCCAGGTTCTCGAAGGCACCACCTACCTCATCACCCGCCGCTGCTCGGAGCGCCGCTTCTTCCTCCGGCCCTCGACGGAGACGAACGCGATCTTCGAATACGTCCTCGCCGTCGCCGCCGAGCGGTACGACATCCGGCTGCACGCCTACGGCGTGCTCTCGAACCACTTCCATCTGGTCGTGACCGACCCGCACGCGCGGCTGCCGGAGTTCCACCGCGACCTCGACTCGCTCGTCGCGCGCGCGGTGAATTGCTCGCTCGGGCGCTGGGAAGACTTCTGGGATCGCAAGAGCTACAGCGCGGTCCCGCTCGAGACCGCCGAGGACGTCCTCGCGAAGATGGTCTACGTCCTCGCGAATCCCGTCGCCGCCGGCCTCGTCCGCCGCGGCAGCGAGTGGCCCGGGCTCTGGTCGGGCGAGAACCTGCTCCGCGGGAAGGCCGTCACGATCGAAAGGCCGAAGGGGTTCTTCAGCGAGAAAGGCCCTTTGCCTGCCTTCGCAACGCTCCGGCTCCATCCCCCGCCTGGCTTCGAGACCGACGACTCGTTCGTCAACGTCCTCCTCGACGAGCTCCGGCGCGCCGAGGATCGGGCCGCGGCCGAGCTCGGGGCGGCTGGCCGCTCCTTCCTCGGCGTCGCGCGCGTCCTCGCGCAGAAGGCGCGCGCGCGCCCGGCCACCCACGAGCCACGGCGCGGCCTCAACCCGCGCGTGGCGGGCCGGAACAAGTGGAATCGCATCGAGGCGATCCTCCGGCTCCGTGACTTCAGGCGCGCCTACCGCGACGCGCTCGCCGCCTGGCGCGCCGGCGTGCGCGACGCGCTCTTCCCACCGGGCACCTGGCTGATGCGCGTCCAGCACCAGGTGCGCTGCGCGGCGGTGACATAAGTCGTCCCACTGCAATCACCGCGGGGACCGGGCCGCAACGTGCGGCCGCCGGCGGGCGGAGCTTTGCGCGCCGGCCGTTTCGCACGGACGTGATCAACTGGCCTCGCCCACGATTCACCCGAAGCGCCGGATTCAGACAGTCCCAAGCGGGCGCTGAGCGACCCCAATTGTGGCGGACGAAGAAGCGTGCTCGGTTCGTCTGCGCGCAGCGCGGCGCCGTTTGGCTGATGACCCTCGGTCCGGTTCCGTGGTCCGGTTCCGTGGTTCCCTGTGGTTCCGGTGATCCTCGGTCCGGTTCCGGGTTCCGGGGTGTGGTTCCGTCGTAGGCCAATGACCCTCGGTCCGGTTCATTCTCACAAGGTACAGGTACAGGTAGGCCAATGACCCTCGGTCCGGTTCCGGCGGTCCGGTTCCGGGGTCCGGTTCCGGGGGTTCCGGTCCGGTTCCGGAATCACGGACCCGCCGGCTCGCGGACGTCCCCGCCTCCGAGGACCTCGCCGCCCTCGACCTCCGCTCAGCGCACCCTCGACCCGCGTCGTTCCGAGACGCCCGAGACGCCGATCCCCCGGTCCGACGAGCGTGACCGTCACCGGCCCGGACACCGGAAGCACGCCGGCGGCCGATCGCGCCCTCGATCGACGACACCAGCGCGGCGCGGTCGAACTTGAGCATCAGGTCGGGACCCCATCCCGGTCCTCGTCCGAGACCTCCGTCGCGCCTGCGCGGAGATCCAGCGGCACCGGTGAGCCGCCGGGCACGAGGAGCGCTGCGCCGGGCGGGAGCGCCTCCGCGAGGAGCGCACGTTCGCTCCCTCGACGACGAGCGTCACCGACGCCGCGGAGCCTGATCGCAGATGGAGGTCCGAAGGCGCGAGCGCGAGCGACCAGTTCCGGACCGTCACGACGACGGACTCGGTCGCGGTGTTGCCGGCGAGGTCACCCGCGGTCCAGCTCCGACATGGAGCGACGAGACTGGCGACGCGAGGCGCCATCTTCCGTGGAGTGCGCTGAGACCACCAGCAAATGGACGCGACTCACTCCCGCCGGAACTTCCCGAGCACGCTCTCCGGCACGGGCGTCCCCCGCGTGGCGGGTTTCCGCACGTTCGCTCCGCCCCCCCCGATCCCCGCGAGCCGCTCGATGAGCGCCGCGGCCTCCGCGAGCGCGAACGGCTTGCGGAGGACCGGCTGCGGCTGCCGCGCCAGGAACGCGAGCGCGGAAGGCTGCTCGGCGCCGCCCGTCAGGAACGCGATCCGCCCCTGCATCACCGGCGCGTGGACGAGGATCTCCTCCCAGAACCGCTCGGCGCCGCCCCCGGGCAGCGCCGCGTCGCAGAGCACGAGGTCGAACGCCCGGTCCTCGATGGCGGCGAGCGCCTCGCGCACTCCGGCGACCCCCTCGACCTCGTGCTCCACCCCGATCGTGCCCGCGCTCTCGCGGAGCGCCCGCGGATCGCCGTCCACCACGAGCACCCGCGCGCGGCGCGGCACCGCGAGCGGGACGGCGGGAAGGTCGGCCGCCGAGGCGTCGGGCGTCCCGCGAGCGAGCTCGAGCACCGCCCGCGTCCCCGTGCCGGGCGTGCTCTCGAGGCGGAGTGTCCCGCCCATCCCGTCGACGAGCCCGCGCGCGACCGCGAGCGCGAGCCCCGTCCCGCGCACGAGCTCGCTCTCGTGGAACGGCTCGAACGCGTGGAGGAGCGTCTCCTCCGACATCCCCACGCCGTCGTCCTCGACCGCGATGCGGACCCGCTCGCCGGCCGCCTCTGCGCGGAGCCTCACCGTCCCGGTCCCGCTCGCGGGGATGTCCCCCATGGCGCGGAGCACGAGCGTCGTCAGCACCTCGACGACCTCGTCGTCGTGCGCCGACACGGTGAGCCCGGGCGCGACCGCCGCCAGGAGGGCGACCCCCGGCACCCCGCGGGCGCGCCCGGCGGCGAGCGCGGCGTCCGCGGCGGGCCCGACC
>JAHWYA010000384.1 GCA_020028115.1 Anaeromyxobacter sp. | reverse complement strand
CAGCCCTCGCCGGACGGTCCCGCCCGCGCCATGCGTAAGGCGCTCATGGAGGCGGCAGTCCAGCCCGAGCAGGTCGGCTACGTCAATGCGCACGGGACCGGCACGCAGTGGAACGACAAGAACGAGACGGGGGCGATCAAGCAGGTGCTCGGGACGAGCGCGTACCGCGCGCTCGTCGTGGGGAACAAGGGGGCTCTCGGCCATGCGATCGCGGCGAGCGGAGCGCTCGAGCTCATCGGATGCGTCCTGACGTTGCGCGACCGGATCGTGCCCCCGACGATCAACTACCGCGCTCCGGATCCGGAGTGCGACCTCGACTACGTGACTGCCGGGTCCCGGAGCTACGAAGGGGAGCTCATCATGAGCAACTCGTTCGCCTTCGGAGGGAGCAATGCGGTCCTCCTCGTCGGCCGTTATCGGCCGTAGCCCCAAGACCGGCTGGTGAGGGCGGCCACCCCTGCCGGGCAGGCGACGTACCGGTACTGGCCGGACGGGCTGCTGAAGGGCGGACGAGCGACTCAGTCCCCCTCGCCGCAGGCGTACGGGTCCGGCAGCATGACCTGCTGGTCGTCCACCCCGAACACGCGCGAGATGAGGTGGAAGCAGCGATGTGGCCGGAGCCCGCCGGTCCCGACCTCGCCCCAGTCTGCCTTGAGCTCCTCCTCCGTGTAGCCGCCGGTGAGGACGGGGTCGTAGGACTCCTCCACGAGGCCGAGCGAGACCTCGCCGAACGCGCCGCGGACGGTCGCCCACGTCGCGCCGGTCGCGTCGGCCGGAACCGAGCGCGGGGCGGGCGCCGGCGCGAGCGGCGCGGTGGCGGCAAGGGTGAACCCGGAGCAGGGCGCGCCGAGCTTCACCCGGTCTCTCGGTGATCCCGCCGCCACGTACCAGGATCCGCGGGCGGCAGGTGGCGCCTGCCCCTCGGTCGCGGCGCGAAGGACGCCACGCGAGTCGGGACGGAGATGAAGTCGGGGCTCCGTGCTCCCGGGTCCTCCGCGGTGCAGACCGGCGCGCCGTCCGGCGTGAGCCCGCACAGGACGCTGCACTGGAGGGAGATCCCCGTGATCGACAGCGCCCGCTCCCCGGGGAAGGCGCCGTCCCAGCAGCTCACCTTCCCCTCCGCGCGAAGGCCGCACAGCGCCTTGGACCCCGCCGCGACCTCGAGGAACGACTCCTCGAGCGCGTACGGCTTTCCGCCGCGCCCGCTCCCTGCGCAGGTCGGCTTCCCGTTCACGGCGAGCGCGCACACGCCGTCGCCGACCGCGACCGACAGGTAGTGTCGCTCCAGCAGCGAGAGCCGGCGCTTCCCCCAGCAGAGGACGGCGTGATCCTGGGTCCGGACGGCGCAGCTCGTGCGGAATCCGGCGGCGACCTCCCCGAAGGTGCCGGCGGGTGCCGCCGCCTCGCCGCTCGCGTTCGAGCCCCAGCATGAGATCCTCCCGTCCTTCGCGAGGGCGCAGGTGTGATCGGAGCCGGCGCTCACCTTCACGAACTGCCCCGGGGGCGGCTTCGCCTGGCCTGCTTCGTCGTCGCCCCAGCACGCGATCGTGCCGTCCGTCCGGAGCGCGCAGGCGTGGCGATCTCCGGCGGAGACCGCGGTGAAGGTCCCCGGAGGCGGCGAGGCGGCCGCCGCCCGCTCTCCGAAGCAGGCGAGCCCCCCGCCCGAGAGGACGCCGCAGTGGACGGCGCAGCCTGCGTCGAGCTGGTCGAAGGACGCAAAGTACATTCGCCAGCGCCGCCGGATGCGCTCGACCTCCGGCCCGACCTTGGCGAGGACGGCGTCCCACTCGGCAGCCCGCCCCATCGGCACGGCAGCGGCGATGGGCGAGTCCGCCACCTTCGGTCCGGCGAGCGCGAGCGAGGTCCCGCGGATCTCGGCGAGGAGGGCGATGTCCTCGTCGAGGGCGTAGTCCGCCTGGTTCGAGAGGACGGCCGCGACCGCCTCGCGGACCGTCTTCACCGCGACGAGGGTGCCGGGGAGGTTCGCGTCGCGCGCGAGCGCTGCGCTGACCGCGCTCGCGACGGCGATCCGCTTCCCGGCGAGGTCGGCGATCGATGCGAGCGGGGGGCCCGCGAGCCTGAGCTCCACCGCGTGGTAGGGGCGCGTGAAGCCGACCCTCTTGGCGCGCTCCGGCGTCGGGGTCACGGCGGAGAGTGCGAGGTCCGCCTTCCCCGTCGCGACCGAGCCGAGGGCGTCGGCGCCGGTGGTGGCGCGATCGACCAGCTCGAGCCGCCGCCCGAGCGTCCGGGCAAGGAGCGCAGCCAGCTCCGGCTCGATCCCGATCCGTTCGGTGCCGGAGGTGCCGTGGAGCGGCATGTAGGTGCCGGAGATGTAGACCCGGAGCGGCGGAGAGGGGGCAGGCTCGGAGGCGGCGAGCGCGAAGACCGAGACGACGACGAGTGGGTGCACGGGCTTCTCCCAGCAGGGGGCGCCGCGGGAGGCTCACACGCGAAGTGCGGCATGGCAAGCGTGCGCGTCACTTGCAGCGAAGATTCCGCGAGATGGAGCGGTGCAGCGTGGATGGTCCGAACGCCGCGACCCCTGCGGGCGCAAACGTCCATCCGTCGCGCCACACGTGGAGGTACGCCACTGCCGCGTCGCGTTGGTCATTGCACAGGAAGTAGCCGAAATGTGCCGTCCCGCCTTGCGCGGGCCCCGCGAGCGTTCCTTCGAAGCGGCATCCTCCGCCGCGCTCCCGCTCGAGCGTCACGAGCGTGGAGCCGTCGAGCTGCTCCGCCATCTGCGCGGCGGCGGCGGCGCCGCGCGCATTGCACCAATCGTAGACGGCGAGGGTTCGCCGTCGCGGCAGCAGCGGAAGGACGAGCACGCTCTCCCGGCCGTCCCTCCGTTCGTACGCCCGCATCGGACGGAGTCCCGGCCCCGGCAGCTCGGACCAGCCCGGCGGCGGGACGAAGACCACCTCCGCTTCCGTGATCCGGTCGAGCCGAGCGGTGGCTCGATACCGTGTCCAGAGCTCGATCCCGGCGAGGGCCCCGAAGCAGAGCGCGAGGATCGCCGCGTCCACGCGGAGGAGGGTCCTCGGCCGAAGACCCGAGACGGCGAGGAGGAGCGCTGAGGCGACGAGCATGGGTGCCGACGTCACGAAACCGAAGAAGGCCTGCCTCCGCAGCTCGTCCGCGACCGGGGGGAATCCCTCGAGGTCCGGCACATCCCGGGCGAACGCCATGGCGTAGACGGCGGCCGCGAGGCCGGCCGCGATCCACCCCGCGACGATCTGCCAGCGGCCCCGAGCGGGCGACGCGGTCGGGGCGGGGCGGATGGCCCGTGCCGCGAGTGGCGCTGCGCAGAGCAAGACTGCTCCCGCCGCGAGCCGGCCTCTGGCCGCGAGGATCAATCCCCAGGCGACCGCCCAGACGACGAAGAGGAAAGCCAGCGCGGACGTACCCGGCGACGATCCACGTTCGCCAGGCGCGTGCGCGTCGTCCGTCGCCGGGGCCCTCAGCGCTGCGACCAGCGCGACCGCGACGCCAGCAAGCAGCGGCGGGACGACGAACAGGGGCGGCGCGCTCTCGCCTCTGGGCGAGAGGAGCACCGCCGCCAGCACGGCCGGCACGAGGGGCGCGATCGTGCGCGAGGGATAGCGCCTCGCGATGGCCCACGCGACGAAGGCAACGGCGAGGGTGACGACGACGACGAACGCGAGGAAGATCGCCACGATCGCGTTCGTCTGCTCGGTCGTGAACAACGCGCCCTCCGGCGTGTCCCGATCACGAATGCATCGCTAGAAGGACGGCCTCTCGGACCGTCACCCGATCGGCCCTCGGCGGTTCATGTGACCCACACGCGCTCACTGTACCAGCAGGATGCGGGTCGCGGCGGCGCGGCATCCGAACGGCGGGCCGCGGCTCGCGGTCCACCGCAGGAGCTTCAGCCGGGCCTCCGGACAACGCCCGTCCGCGCGCGACGGCCCTCGAGCGGCCGGATCGCGGACCCGCGTCGAGACGAACCGCGGCTTCGCATCCGCGGGCGACTCGGACGGGCGCGCCCCTCGCGGGCATTCATCGTATGCGCGGGCACCCTACGGCTCGTCGTCGCCTTCCTCCGCCGCGCGATCGTCGATCCAGCTCAGCGCCGCCATCGCGCGCGGCCATCCGATGGTGGTGATGGCGAGGCGCACCGCGTGCTCGACGTCGTCGCGCGAGCAGCCGCCACGCAGCGCGGCGCGCACCGCGGAGTGGACCCCGCCCTGCGTCCCGACGCCGATCGCGATGCCGAGGTTCACGAGGCGCCGCTCGCGCTCGGAGAGCGAGCCGCGCTCGTGGACGCGCCGGCCGAGCTCCTCGAACGCCTGGTAGATGTCCGGGTACGCCGTCTTGAATCGGATGAAGTGGGGCGGGAGCTTGCTCGCCATGGCGTTTAAACCTGTGCTCGACGGGGCGCTCGTCCAACCTCCACCGCCCGTCGCCGC
>JAHWYA010000035.1 GCA_020028115.1 Anaeromyxobacter sp. | reverse complement strand
GTCGTGCACGATCCGGTTCCGCGGCGCCGCGGTGACGCCCACGTCGCGGCGCGCGGTCCAGTGCGCCGAGACGACGACGATGGCGCGCGGCCGGCCGATCGACGCCGCGAAGCCCGCGAGCGCGGGCCCGAGGCCGCCGGGCTCGAGCGCGACGGTGGGCGCGCCGTGCGACACGAAGAGGACGGGGGTGCGGCTCATCTCCGCGTCGGATCGGCGAGGGCGCTCGAGACGCGGATGGCGGCGGACTCGCGGGGCTCGGGAGGCATATCGACGGTCGTCGATGTAACGCCGGGCGCGGCCGGGGCAACGCCGGCGCGCGTCCCCGATGGGTCCCCGAGTGAAAAGCTGCAACTTACGAGGTTGTAGAAGGCGCCGGCCCGCGGCCGCCGCCCCCCCGGTGACTGCAACCCGGCGAGTTCTAGAAGGCGACGCCCACGCCGCCGCCCAGCCGCAGCAGGTCGTACTGCTCGAACGCGAGCTCCCCGCCCAGGAAGAGGGGCCCGATGGGGAACCGCACGCCGAGCGCCACCTGGAACCAGCCGACCCAGCCGCCGGGCCGGCCCGCGCCGAGGCCGAGGGAGAAGGCCGCGTCGAAGCCGCGCCGCGTTCGGAAGCGCTGCGTCACGCGGGTGAGCACGACCGGGGTCCACTCGCGCGTCGCGTCGCGGAGCGAGCGGTACCCGGCGTACTGGAGCCCGAGGTCGAGCGTGTCGAAGGCCCAGGCCGCCTCGCCCGCGAAGAAGGACGAGCTCCGGCCGGCGCCGGCGCCCGCGAGCGCCTCGCCTCCCCAGGCCGAGAGGAGCACGTGCGGGCGCCGCTCGTCCTCGTCGTCGTCCCGGCGCTCCTCGTCGTCGTACTCGTCCCAGTCCTGGGTCCACTCGAAGTGGGGGGCCGCTCGCTCCGGTCCAGATTCCTCCGGCTGGACCGGCATTCGCACTGCCACGCCGGGCGCGGGCGCGGCGGCGAGGGTCATGAGGAGGAGGGGCAGGACCACGGAGGCCTCCGGGTTTCGCGTGGCGGCTACGCGCCGAGGAATCGCTCGTAGAGCGCGTACCCGCTCGCGAGGGCGTCGACGTCCACCCACTCGCCGCGCTGGTGCGCCTGGGACGTCGCGCCGGGCCCGAGGTTCGCGGCGGGCACGCCGTGCGCCGCGAGCCGCGCGACGTCCGTCCAGGCCTGCTTCGGCTCCGACGCGACGCCGGTGCGCTCGACGAGCCGGCGGACGAGGGGGTGGTCCCCGTACGCGGGGCACGCGGGCGCGAGGTCGACGAGCTCCACCTCGGCGCCGTGGCTCGCGCCGAGCGCGCGGAGCTCGTCCGCCGCCGCCTCGAGCGGCTTGTCCGGCGCGAACCGGAAGTTCACGTTCACGGCGCAGCGGTCGGGGACGACGTTGCGGGCGCGCCCGCCCTCGATGCGGGTGGCGGACATGACCTCGCGGAAGACCTGGCCGCCGGAGCGGGCCTCGCGCGGCGCGCGCCCGGCGAGGTCGACGAGGAGCGCGCCGGCGCGGTGGACCGCGTTGTCGCCGTGCCACGGCCGCGCCGAGTGGGCGGCCCGGCCGGCGAAGGTGAAGGTGCCGTGGATCGACCCGACGCAGCCGAGCTGCAGCACGTTGTCGGTCGGCTCGAGGCAGAGGGCGAGGTCGGGCCGGCCGATCCGCGACGGCTCGCGCAGGACCTCGCCGAGCTCGTTCTCGAGGTACGGCCCCTCCTCCCGCGAGTAGAGGACGAGGACGAGATCGCAGAAGCGCGCCCGGGCGGGCAGCCGCTCCGCGAGCTCCATCATGACGGCGACGCCGCCCTTCATGTCGGAGGCGCCCGGCGCGACGATGCGGCTCCCCTCGCGGCGCGGCGGCCGGCGGTCCTCGTCGTGGACCGGCACCGTGTCGAGGTGGCCGCAGAGCGCCACCACCGGCCGCCCGGAGCCCGGAGGGTCGACGTGGACGACGACGGAGTTGAGCACCCGCTCGACCCGCCCGAAGCGCGGCCGCGCCCACCCCTCCACGTCGTCCGCGAGCTCCCGCTCGCTGCCGATGGGGGACAGGCGCGCGCAGAGCGCCTCGGTGCGCCGCGCGAGCGCCGCTCGGACGTCGTCGCTCACGCGCTCAGCCCTGGACCTCGAAGTCGCGGAGCGCCTGGTTCAGCGAGACCTTCTTGTCCGTGGCCGCGCTGCGCTTCCCGACGATGAGCGCGCACGGGATCTGGAAGGTGCCCGCCGGGTACTGCTTCGGGCGCGTGCCCGGGATGACGACCGAGCGCGGCGGGACGCGGCCCTTGTAGACGACCTCCTGCGGCCCGGTCACGTCGATGATCGGGGTCGTGGCGGTGATGACGGTGTTCGCGCCGAGGACCGCCTCCTCCTCGATGAGCGCGCCCTCCACGATGATGCAGCGGCTCCCGATGAAGCACCCGTCCTCGATGATGTTCGGGCGGGCTCCGGGTGGCTCGAGCACGCCGCCGATCCCGACGCCGCCGGCGAGGTGGACGTTCGCGCCGACCTGGGCGCACGACCCGACGGTCGCCCACGTGTCCACCATCGAGCCCGCGCCGACGCGCGCGCCGATGTTCACGAACCCGGGCAGGAGGACCGCGCCCGGCTCGAGGTGCGACCCGAAGCGCGCGACGCCTCCGGGGACGACCCGCACGCCCGCCTTCTCGAGGTCCTTCTTGAGCGGGATCTTGTCGCGCGTCTGGAACGGCCCGAAGTCCTGGGTCTCCATCCCGGAGACCGCGAAGAAGAGGTTCACCGCCTGCATGAGCCAGGCGTGCACCGTCCACTTGCCGTCCACCTTCTCCGCGACGCGCAGCTCGCCGCGATCGAGGCCGTGCAGCGCCTGCACCACCGCCGCCTGGAAGATCGGATCGGAGAGCTTCGTCCGATCGGCCCAGGCGGTCTCGATCCGCCGCCGCACGTCCTGGAAGTCCGTCATGTCCTCACCCTCGCCCACGCGCGCACCGCCTCCTCGCACTCGGCGAGGGTCGGCACCAGCGCGACCCGCACGTAGCCCTCGCCCGCGCCGAAGGCGGTGCCCGGCGCGACGACGATCCCCTCCTCGAGCAGCCGCCGGGCGTAGCTCCCGGAGGTCTCGCCCGCGGGGACCTTCACCCACAGGTACAGCGTCGCCTCGGAGGCGTCCGCCTCGAGGCCGTGCTCGGCGAAGAAGCGCAGGAACCGGTCCCGCTTCGCCTTGAAGAGCTCGCGCCGCTCCGCCGCGTGCGCGTCCTCGCTCCACGCGGCCACCGCCGCCGGCCCGACGAACTCGGGCGAGGCGACGCCCGGGTGGCTCCGGAGCCTGCGGAGGACCGCGACGAGGTCCGGGTCGCCCGCCATGAAGCCGGTGCGGTAGCCGGTCATCCCGCTCCGCTTCGAGCAGGAGTGGATCGCGACGACGTTCTCGACCTGCACCTCGAGCATCGAGGGCGGCGGCGCGCCGAAGTAGATGTCCGCGTAGCACTCGTCGGACGCGACGACGAACCCGTACTCCTTCGCGGCGTCGCCGACGCGGCGCAGGTAGTCGCGCGGCGCGACGGCGCCGGTCGGGTTGTGCGGGTAGCTCACCCAGAAGACGAGCGTCTCGCGGAGCACGTCCTCGCCGACGTCCTCCGGGTCGAGGAGGAAGCGGCGCTTCGAGGTGAGCGGGACGAGCACGGGCTCGAGTCCCGCGAAGCGCGCGCCCACCTCGTAGGTCGGGTAGCCGGGGTCGGGGATCACGACCTTGCGCCGCCGGGGGTCGCCGGCGAAGGCGAGCGGCAGGTGGAAGATCGCCTCCTTGGCGCCGGCGCAGGCGAGCACCTGCGTCTCCGGGTCCACCGTCACGCCGAAGCGGCGCCGGAGGTACCCCGCGGCGGCCTTGCGGAGGGCCGGCGATCCGAACGCGCTCGGATACTGCGAGACGTCGGGCACGCCCGCCCGCAGGGCGTCCTTCACGAAGCCGGGGGTCGGCTCCTTGGGATCGCCGAGGCCGAAGTCGAAGAGCCGCTTGCCCGCCGAGACGAGGGCGCGCCGGCGCTCGTCGAGCTCGACCATCAGGTTCTTCTGGACCTGACCCAGGGCCGGGTTCTTCGGAGCGTTCCGCACGAGAGGGCCCGAAGAATAATCGAACTCCGGGGGCCCATGCATTATATGTGGACCCGCATGCTCCATTACGACGTGGTGGTCATCGGCTCCGGCCCCGCGGGCGAGAACGGCGCGATCACGGCGGCGTTCGCGGGCAAGAAGGTCGCCCTCGTCGAGAAGGAGGCGTACCCCGGCGGCGCGTCGGCGAACACCGGCACGATCCCGTCGAAGGCGCTCCGCGAGACGGCCCTCGCGATCCAGCAGGCCCGCAGCCGCGACGCGCACGGCATCGAGGTGCGCGTCTCCGGCACCGTGACGGTCCCCGAGCTGATGGGCCGCCGTGGGCTCGTCACCTCGCGCGAGCACTCGCGCATCCGCAGCGCGCTCAACCACGCCGGCGTCGAGCAGTTCCGCGGGACCGCGTCCTTCGCCGACCCGCACACCCTCAAGATCAAGATCCCGGGCGGCGGCGGCATCTACCAGGACCTGAGCGGCGACGTCATCCTCCTCGCGAGCGGCACGCGCCCGGTCCACCCGCCGCAGTACAACATCGACAACGTCAAGGTGTACGACTCGGACTCGATCCTCCTCCTCGATCGCGTCCCGCGCTCGCTCGCGATCCTGGGCGGTGGCGTCGCCGGGTGCGAGTACGCGTCGCTCTTCGCCGCCCTCGGCGTCCACGTCGCGCTCATCGACTCGAAGGACCGGCTCCTGCCCTGGCTCGACGCCGAGCTGTCGAACGCGATGCAGGACCTCTTCGCGATGGCGGGGATCGACCTGCACCAGCAGCTCCGCGCGCAGAAGCTCGAGCCGGGCGACCGCGACGTCCTCGTCACGCTGTCCGAGGGCTCGCGCCTCGTCGCCGAGAAGGTCCTCGTCGCGGCGGGCCGCACCGGCAACGTCGAGCTCCTGAACCTCCCCGCCGCCGGGCTGCAGGCGACCGAGAAGGGGCTCATCTCGGTGAACCAGCACTTCCAGACGTCGGTCCCGCACATCTACGCGGCGGGCGACCTCGTCGGCTTCCCCATGCTCGCGTCGGTGTCGATGGAGCAGGGACGCGTCGCGATGAGCCACGCCTGCGGCGTCGCGCGGCGAGAGCTCACCGGCGCGCTGCCGGTCGGCATCTACACGATCCCGGAGGTCTCCTGCGTCGGCGAGACGGAGGAGGCGCTGCGCGCGAAGGGGCGCCGCTACGTCGCGGGCCGCTCGTCGCTCGTCGGGAACGCGCGCGCGAACCTCATCGGCGAGGCGGTCGGGTTCCTGAAGCTCCTCGCCGACGCGGAGGACGGCAAGATCCTCGGCGTCCACTGCATCGGCCCGCACGCCTCCGAGCTCGTCCACCTCGGCCAGGCGGTGATGGCGCACGGCGGGAACCTCAACTACTTCGCCGAGGGCGTGTTCAACTACCCGACGCTCGGCGAGGTCTACAAGTACGCGGCGTTCGACGCGCTCGACCGGCTGCGCGAGCGGCGCATCACGCCGATCGAGCGCGGGGCGGCGTCGAAGTAGCGCGGAGGCTACCGGGATCCGGCGCTCCCCCTCCCCCAGCGCCGGATCCCGCTCGAGCGCGCACCGCCTCGAAGGCTCCGAAATCGGCGGCGATTCTACGCTGCGCGCAACGCAGGCCGCGAGGGACCCCCGCTGCGGCATGTGGCCGCGAAGGCGTCAACGAAGGCGGACGTTTGCCGCGCGTCAACGCACCGGATGCGCAGCGCATTGCGCGAGGACCCGCAATCCGGGCCCCGACGTGTCCAGCCCTGCGTGTCCCACACGACTGAGCGTCGAACCTGGGGCGCGGCGCGTCGGCGCGCCGAGGTCGCGGGGCGGTTCACGACGACCGGGCCGGGCCCCCGGTGAACGACCAGTGCGTCTGGACGATGCGCCAGCCGTCGGGATCGAGGCGATAGGCCTCGGTGCAGTTCCAGCGGTTCACGTCGCCACCCGCGCCGCGCGAGACGAAGTGGAACGTGAGCACCGCCATGCCGCCCGCGAGCTGGACGTGGGGGTGGAGGAGCTCCCACGAGGTGGCCGAGATCCGGCCGCGGAGCGCCTCGTAGTGGGCGGTCAGGGCGGGGAGGCCGTCGAGGCGCCGCTCGATGAACGGATCGAAGTAGACGACGTCCGGCGCGCAGAGCTCGAGGAACCCGGACGGATCCCCCCGGCACCAGCGCGCGAGCGCGCGCTCCTCGAGCTCCAGGATGTCGTCGGCAGCGGCGCGGTTCGGCTTCATCTGATCTCCCTCGGGGGCTCGGTCATCGAAGCCGGAGCGCGGCGCGGAGACCGTCGCCGTCCAGCAGGTCGCGGAGCCGCGACACGACGTCGGGGGGCTCCTGGAACGGGTGCTCGCGCCACAGCGCGTCGCTCGCCGCGTCGACCGCGGAGTCGAGCGCCGCGCGGCCACGCGCCGACGCCTCGCGCATGCGCTCGACGTGCGGCTGCGCGAACAGGAGCGCTCCGGGTCGACGACCCCGTCGCGCACGAACGCGCGCGTCTTGCGCGCGCAGCGGCACGGGTTCGTCGCGTCCACGAGCCCGCAGTGACCGCGCGCGAACGCGTAGACCTGCTGGCGGGCGCGGGCGAGCCGCTGGCGGAAGTTTTCGCGCGTGAGCTCCAGCACCTCGCTCCCGACGGTGTCGCTCACCTCGAACAGCTCGCCGAGCACGAACACCATGCGCTGGTCGCGATCGAGGCAGAGGAGGAGCCCCAGCGTGCACGAGAGCTTCACCTCCTCGACGAGGAGCCGGACGTCCGCGGGGACGGCGTCGAGATCCGGGAGCTCCTCGTCCGGCGCCGCCGAGAGGTAGCCGGCGTAGCAGGCGAACCCCGTGACGACCTGCTCCGGCCGGCTGCGCCTGCGATCGAGCACGTGGCGGACCGCGATGCGGTACGCCCAGGTCCGGAAGGAGCTCTCGCCGCGGAAGCTCGCCAGGTGAGTGGCGATCTTGACGAGGCACTCCTGCGTCGCGTCCTCGGCGTCGGGGCCGCTCTGGAGCATCCGGAGCGCGACGTTGTAGAGCCAGCGCTGGTGCCGCCGGAGGAGCGCGTCGAGCGCGGCGCGGTCCCCGGCCACCGCTCGGGCGACGAGGTGCTCGTCGGAGGGGTCGGGCGCGTAGCCTTCCGAGAATGGGCTCGTCATGGCGTCTCACCCTTGGACGGATGCGGGTGGCCTACCGTGACAGAACGCCCGCGCATCCGGGCGCGCGGCACCCCCGAGCCGCGCTACGCGAGCCGCGCCCGCGCCTGCGACAGCGCGGCGTGGACCGCCTCGAGCGCCTTCTTCGCCTCTGCGAGGTCGTCCCGCTCGCCGCGCGTCCGGTCGAGGTCGGCGCCGAGCTGGTCGCGCTCGCGGGCGAGCTCGCCGACGGCGGCGCGCAGGCGCGCGCCCTCCGCGCCGGAGATCCGCAGCTCCTCCGAGAGGCGCTCCACCTCGGCCTCGCGCTCGGCGCGGAGCTTCGCCTCCTCGTCCGCGCGCCGGCCGAGCTCGTCGAGCAGCCTCGCGCGCTCCTCGTCGAGCGCGGCGAGGCCCTGCGCGCGACGCACCGACTCGTCGCGCTCCTCCTCGAGCGCCTGCATCTCGGCGAGGAGCTCGCCGAGGACGCTGCGCTTCTCCTCGAGCTCCTTCTCGGTCGTCGCCAGCTTCTCGACGGCGGTCCGGCCCTCGGTCGCGGCGCGGCCGAGCTCGCGGCGGGCGTCGTCGAGGTCGGCGCGGAGCGCCTCCTCGCGCTCGCGGGCGCGGACGAGCTCGACCTCGAGGTCGCGGACGAGCCCGAGGACGCTCTCGGCGGCGCGGGCGGGATCGGCGGGGACGGGCTGCACGCGCGGCTGGGGCCGCGCGGCCTCCGCGACCCTGCGCTTGATCTTCTCGAGCCGGTCGCGGCGGGAGAGGACGTCGGTGGTAGGCGAGTACTGACGAACTTCAACCTGGTCTAGGACCTGGACCTGGACCTGGACCTGGACCTGGTCCTCGACCTCGACCTTGTCCTCGACCACCTTCGCGGTCCCCCTCGCGGTCGCGATCGCGCCCTTCGACTTCGCGTCGCCTGCGGCGACGCTCCGCTCAGGACGAACGGAGGGGATGGCGGTCGCGATCGCGGTCGGGGGCTCCACCGGCGCGTCGACCTCGTCGACGCCCGCGGGGACTCCGAGCTTGAGCCTCGGCTTCAGCTTCGGGACGTTCGCGTCGAAGGCCTTGCGCATGCTCACGCTCCCGCGGCGGCCTTGGCCGCCCGGCGGATCCGGCCCAGGATCTCCTCCTGGACCGCGTCGATGTCGTTCGCCCCCTTCGAGTCGGCGTCGTAGCCGAAGATGGGGCAGCCCTCGCTCGACGCCTGGGCGAACTTCGTGCACTGCCGGACCACCGTGTCGAGGAGGTAGTCCGAGTAGTGCGTCTTGAGCGCGTCGAGCGCCTCCCGCGCGATCTTGAACGTCTGGTTGAAGGCGTTCACGACGATGAAGATGTTCTCGAGCTGGTGCGAGCAGTCCTCCTCGAGCCCCTGGATCGTCTCGAAGAGGAGCCGGAGCCCGTCGTAGGAGAGGAAGTCCGCGAGGACCGGGATGACGAGGTCGCTCGCGGCCATCAGGGCGTTCAAGTTGAGGAGCCCGAACGACGGCGGCGCGTCGAGGACGACGAAGTCGTACCGCGCCGCGAAGCCCTGGAGCGCGTTCCGGAGCCGGAACTCGCGGCCCGCGAGCGGCATCAGCGCGAGGTCGATCGTGCTCATCGCGAGGTTCGCCGGGACGAGCGAGAGGTTCGGCATCCCGGTCTTCACCGTGACCTCCTCGAGCGGCACCTTCCGGATGAGCACGTCGTGCAGCGTCCGGTCGAAGCTGCCGCCCTCCTTGCCGAGGCACTTCGTCGCGTGCCCCTGGCTGTCGAGGTCGATCATGAGGACGCGGTAGCCGCGCTCGGCGAGCCGGTACGCGTACGACGAGGAGAGGCTGGTCTTCCCGGTCCCGCCCTTGAAGTTGAGGAAGAGCTGCACGCGCGCGGGGTACGGCTCGGGCGCGCGCCGGAGCTTCTCGCGCAGCACCGGGAGGTCGTCGGGGCCGAAGCCGTCCTTGCGGCCGAGCGCGCCCTCCACCTGCTTCGGGGTCGCTCCGAGGATCTCGGCGAGGCGCTTCGCGGAGTAGCGGACGTTTTCCATCGCGTGTCCTCTGTCAGCTCACGAACCAGCGTGTACCGCGTCGCGCGACGGAGCCCTGCGCGGCGAGGGCGGCGAGGGCCGAGTCGACGTCCGCCGGCGCCGCGCCGAGCACCGCGGCGAGGCCGGCCTCCGTCGCGCCGCGGAGGGCGCTCCGGAGCTCGGCGAGGATGCGGGGCGAGAGGTCGGAGGACGTGGGGGCGGGGGCTGCTGCCTGGAGCACGGCGATTGCGGTACGGGCTGCAGGCGCGGTCGCGGTCGGGGTCGGGGTCGGGGTCGGGGTCGGGGTCGGGGTCGGAGGCGTGGACCTGGACCTGGACCTGGACCTGGACGTGGACGTGGACGTGGTCGTGGTCGTGGACGGCCTCCTCGTCACGACAGAGCCACCCGTCGCCGCGATCACCCTCACCGCCGTCGCCTTCGCGGCGTCGGCGCTCCGCAGCACCGCGGCCCGGAGCTCCTCGCCGTCCATCGACGCGAGCTTCTCGGCGATCCGCCGGGACGAGGCGCGGCGCGCGGAGGCGCTGCCGTCCGCGTCGACCACCTCTCCCGCGA